>NZ_JTLA01000307.1:0-627 GCF_000799055.1 Ensifer sp. ZNC0028 | reverse complement strand
TCGGGGATCGGCACGACGTTATATTCCGGCAGGCAGACGAACTCGCCGAACGAGCCCGGCCGGTTGACGCCGACGCCGAGCGTGTTGCGGCAGAGGTGCCCGCGCCCGGCGCGGCAGTTGCGGCATTTGCCGCAGACGATGTGGCCCTCGCCCGAGACCCGTTCGCCGACATGGTACTTGGTGACGGCAGATCCCACCTCGGCGATCTCGCCCATGAACTCGTGACCGACGACCATCGGCACCGGAATGGTCTTCTGCGCCCACTGGTCCCAGTTCCAGATGTGCACGTCGGTGCCGCAGATCGCCGATTTCTTGACCTTGATCAGCACGTCGTTCGGGCCGATTTCCGGCACCGGCACGCGTTCCATCCACAAGCCCACTTCGGCCTTCGACTTCACCAGCGCCTTCATCATGTTCGTCATTTGACTGCCTCCAAAATCATCTGCCGTTTCGGCGCTGCGCGTTGAGGGAAGCCCCTCATCCGGCTGCCGCCACCTTCTCCCCGCGCGCGGGGAGAAGGGATATGCCGCACCCTCACCACTCCTCTTTCAGGACTGCGCTTCCGCCAAGCCCTCCAAGGCCTCCGGCGGGCACGTCCCCTCTCCCCGCCTGCGGGGAGAGGGTTAG
>NZ_JTLA01000043.1:0-32022 GCF_000799055.1 Ensifer sp. ZNC0028 | reverse complement strand
GGCAGGGCTGGTCGCTTCGGGGGAAGAAGGGCGAGCCGGATTCGACCAGCACGCCGTCCTGCCGCAATTCGCTGACCAACCGGTCGGCGTCGAGCCCTTCCGGTCCCTCCATCCAGAAGGACGTGCCGCCGAAGGTCGAGGAGCCTGCGACTTTCAGGTTCGCCCTGCGCAGGGACTCGGCCATGATCACATGGCGCTTATGATATTCGGTCCGCATGCGGTGGAGCACGGCGTCATAATGGCCGAGCGCCAGGAAATAGGCCGCGGTGCGCTGAAGATGCCCGGGCGGATGACGCAGCATCAGCGAGCGAAGAGCGCGCGCCTCGCGAATGAAGGGAGCAGGTGCCACGAGGTAGCCGAGCCGAAGCCCGGGAAACAGCGACTTCGAGAAGCTGCCGATGTAGAGCACCCGACCCGACGGATCGAGCGCCTTCAGCGCCGGCGAGGGCGGGGCGAGGTAGCTGATCTCGAATTCGTAGTCGTCCTCGACGATGACAAAATCCCGTTCTTCCGCGGCCTGCAGCAGCTGCGTTCGTCGGTCGACCGGCATGGTCGCGCCGGTCGGCGAATGATGGCTCGGGGTTACGAAGACGGCATCGACTTTTTCCGGCAGGGCATCGGGCGACAGGCCCTCGCCATCAACATCGACGGTCGTGACATCCGCACCGCTCAACAGCAACGAGGCGCTGATATCGGGATGGCAAGGGTTTTCGCAGACGGCGGCGGAGCCCTTCTCCAGGATCAATCGAGTCACGATCCAGAGCGCATTCTGCGCGCCGACGGTAACGAGGATTTCGTCCGGCGTGGCGTGGATGCCGCGGCGCGGCAGCGTGCGCGAGCAGATATAGTTCACCAGCCGCACGTCGTCGGCCGCAGCAAAGTCGCTCGCCATCAGCACGAAGTCCTCGCGCGCCAGAGCCCGGCGGGCGCAGTCGCGCCAGGCATTGAGATCGAACAGCGTCGGATCCATCTGGCCGTAGAGGAAGGGGAACGGGTAGCGCCGCCAGTCAAGCGGCTTGGCAACCTGGCGCACGACGCCGAAGCTCATCTTGATCTTACGGCTCCAGTCGACCGGATTGGAGCCGGCGGATGGACGCTCCCCCTCCACATCCATGCCCGGCGGATTGCCGGAGATGCGATAGGAGCTGCGGTTGACCGCCTCGACGTAACCCTGGTTGATCAGCTCCTGGTAGGCGAGCGTCACCGTGATGCGCGAGATCCGCAGATAGTCGGCGAGCTTGCGGCTCGACGGCAGGTGCGCGCGCGGCTGCACCCGTCCGGCGAGCACGGCCGAAACGACCGTCTCGCGCAACTGCGCCTGCAGGCCGATACCGCTCTCGCGGTCGATGAAAAAAATGGTTTCTGAAACGTTCATCTGCACGGCGCCTGCTCCCCTTGGCGACGTTAAACTGGATCTATTCAACTTCCAGACTGGATATAACGCAAGCCGGATCTCGGCCTTATCGTCATCAACAAGACCGGAGAAACGGTCAGTGAATAAACAAAAGGGAATAAACAAAGAGGAGGAAGACGAATGCTACATGGACATTTCAGACGACTAGCCGCGGCGGCCAGTATAGTCGCGAGCCTCGCCGCATCCGGCGTCGCTTATGCCGAAACGAAACTCGTCGTCGGCTACCAGCAGATCGTCGGCCCGTTCGTGGCCGCCATCGCCGATGGCCGCTTCGACGCGGCCGCCAAGGAGGCCGGTTACGCGATCGACTGGCGCCAGTTCAGCTCGGCCGGAGATATCACCACGGCGCTCGCCTCCGGCGACGTGCCGATCGGCGTTCTCGGCTCGACCGGCACGGCATCTGCCGCGACACGCGGTGTCGAGCTGCAGCTCTTCTGGATCCTCGACAATATCGGCCAGTCGGAAGCACTGGTCGCCCGCGACGGTTCCGGCATCGAGACGCCGGCCGATCTCAAAGGCAAGAAAGTCGCGGTTCCTTTCGTATCGACCTCGCATTTCCACCTGCTTGTCGGCATGAACAAGGTCTGGAACGTCGATCCGCGCGAGGTGGAAATCCTGAACCTCAAGCCACCGCAGATCGTTGCCGCCTGGCAGCGTGGCGATATCGACGCCGCCTATGTCTGGCCCCCGGCGCTCTCGGAAATCCAGAAGACCGGCAAGACGATTTCCGACTCTGAAGTAATCGGCGCTGCGAGCGTCCCGACCTTCGACGGGCTGGTGGTGGACAAGGCCTGGGCCGCGGAAAACCCGAAACTCATGGAAGCCTTCACCAAGGTTCTGGCCGATGCCTATGCCGACTACAATGCCAACAAGGCGGCGTGGACGGAGGAATCTCCGCAAGTGGAAGGCATCGTCAAGCTGATCGGCGGCGATGGTCCGAGCACGGTCGAAGCTCTACGCCTGCTTTCGTTCCCGAATGCGGATGAGCAGGCCTCCGAGGTCTGGCTCGGCGGCGGCGCCACGCGTGCGCTGACCGAAAGCGCCAAATTCCTCGTCGAGCAGAAGCAGATCAGCCAGTCGCTCGACGACTATGCGCCTTACGTGAACGCCGACTTTGCCAAGGCGGCCGCGCAATAGGCTAAGCTGCCGATTGCGCCGGCCGTTGAGGAGCGGCCGGCGCACCATCATAGACCGTGACCGAGGTGCAGGGAGGCATTTCTCATGGAAACACTCAGCGTCAGAAACATCAGTCTGACCTATCCGGGCCTCTACTCGGACCAGGCGATCATCGCCCTGAAAGGCGTCAATCTTACCATCAACAGCGGAGACTTCGTCGTCGCCCTCGGTGCCTCGGGCTGCGGCAAGACGACCTTGCTCAACCTGATGGCAGGCTTCATGGCACCTTCAGAAGGTGACATCACGCTTGGCAACCACCAGGTCAATGGCCCGGGCGCCGAACGCGGCGTCGTCTTTCAGAAACACGCGCTTCTGCCGTGGCTGAACGTCATGGAGAACACTGAATTCGGCCTCAAGCTGCGTGGCGTCGACAAGGCGACCCGGCGGGAGCTTGCCACCAAGAACCTGGCACTTGTCGGCCTGCAGGACTTTCATCGTCACATGATCTATCACCTCTCGGGCGGGATGCAGCAGCGTGTCGGCATTGCCAGGGCGCTGACCTGCGATCCCGCGATGCTCCTGATGGATGAGCCGATGGCAGCGCTCGACGCGCTGACGCGCGAGACCATCCAGGAATTGCTCTTGAAGGTCTGGCAGCTCACCAACAAGATGTTCTTCTTCATCACCCACAGTGTGGAGGAAGCGCTGTTCCTCGGCTCGCGGCTGATCGTCATGTCGCCGCGCCCGGGCCGCATCACCCACACCTACGAGCTCAATTTCAACAAGCGTTTCCTCGCCGAGGGCAATGCCCGCGCGATCAAGTCCAGCCCGGAATTCATCCGCATGCGCGAAGAGGTGCTCGGCATCATCTATGGCGACGAACGTGCGTCCGGCAACCCGGAGGTGGCCCATGCTTGACAGAGTGACACGCGCCAAGCCCGTAAAGGCCGGCAAGATCTTCGGCGCGCCCGGAGACGGAAACAGCGGCCTCATCAGCTTTTCGACCACCGTCGTCATCGTCGCGCTCTGGTTCCTCGTGACCGAAGGCGGCTGGGTCAAGCCGCTCTTCCTGCCGTCGCCGCTGGCGGTCTGGGACAAGTTCATGCTGGCGATGACCGACGGCGTTTCGAACTCGACCTTGATGCAGCACACGCTCGCCAGTATCGGCCGCGTCTTCGGCGCTTTCCTGCTGGCATTGGTGACCGCTGTGCCGATCGGCGTACTGATGGGCGTCAACCGCTTCGTGCGCGGACTGTTCGACCCGATCATCGAATTCTACCGGCCGCTGCCGCCGCTCGCCTACCTGCCGCTCGTCATCATCTGGCTCGGCATCGGCGAGTTCCCGAAGGTCTTCCTGATCTATCTGGCGATCTTCGCGCCGATGGCAATTGCCGCAAGGGCGGGTGTGCGTTCGGTCTCCACCGAGCAGATCCATGCGGCCTATGCGATGGGCGCGACCCGCGGACAGGTGATCAGCCAGGTGATCATGAAGGCGGCCCTGCCGGAGATCTTCACCGGCATGCGCATCGGCATCGGCGTCGGCTGGACCACTCTGGTTGCGGCGGAAATGGTCGCGGCCAACCGGGGCCTCGGCTTCATGGTGCTGAACGCCGCCGAAAACCTCGAAAGCGATACGGTGATCATGGGCATCTTCATCATCGGCATCTTCGCCTTCGCCTTCGATCTTTTGATCCGCTACCTCGAAAAGGCGCTGATCCCCTGGAAGGGCCGCCTCTAACCGGCGACCACCTCCGACACTTCAACTGAATACGGCCTGGCGGCCTTTTGAAGACGGTCTTTCCCGTCTCCGGCGAAGCCATGCCTGACGACCAAGCCAAAGGACAGAACCATGACACTGACGGCAACCGATCTCAAAACCTTGTTCGATGCCTTCAACCGGCATGACATCGATGGGGTCATGCACTTCTTCGCCGAGGATTGCGTGTTCAACGCGGTTGGCGGCCCCGAGGTCTACGGCAACCGTTTTGTCGGTACGGGTCCGATCGCCGCTGCCTTCAGCGGCGTCTGGAAATCGATGCCGGATGCCGAATGGGCCAACCACAGCCACTTCGTGGACGGTGACCGCGGCGTGTCCGAGTGGACGTTTTCCGGCACGGCTGCCGACGGCAGTCGCATCGAGGCCGAAGGCTGCGACCTCTTCACCTTCCGCGACGGCAAGATCGTGCGCAAGCAGGCGTTCCGCAAGAACCGCCCGGTCCTGCAGCCCCGCTACTGATGGCCTGGAGCGAAAGCCATGCAACTGCGCGCCACCCCCTTGAAGCCTGTAAGGCAGCCGTTCGATCCGGCCTATGATCCCAACCACGCCCGCAGCCCCGGCACGGGAAAGGACTATGCGCCGACCTACTGGATCGGCACGGCCGGTCCGGAACCGGAGGACGACGGTCCGGTCACGGGCGATATCGATGTCGACGTCGCGATCATCGGTTCCGGCTATACCGGCCTCTCCTGCGCCATCCATCTGGCGCGCGAGCACGGCATCAGGGCAACGGTGCTCGAGGCCAATGGTGTCGCCTGGGGCTGCAGCACCCGCAACGGCGGGCAGGCGCAAATTTCCGCCGGCCGGCTGAAGCGCTCGCAATGGATCGCCCGCTGGGGCGTGGACGTTGCCCGCAAGATGCACGCGGAGATCGCTGAGGGCTTCGACCTCTTCCGCTCTCTCGTCCGCGAGCCGGAGATCGACTGCGACCCGCAGGATGGCGGCCACCTCTATATCGCCCATCGCGACAAGATGCTGCCGGCTTTGCAAAGCGAGGTCCGCGTCCTCAACGATACCTTCGGCTATCGCGCCCGGATGGTTTCGCGCGACGAGATCCACCGCGACTTCGTCCGCGACGAAGAAGCGCGCGGCGCCATGTACGAGCCCGATGGCATGGGTATCCATGCGGCAAAGCTCGCCTTTGGCTACCTCAAGCTTGCCCGCAAGCTGGGCGCCAAGGTCCATACGTCGAGCCCGGTGCTTGACTGCACCGCCAAAGGCGGCGTGCACTACCTGACGACGCCTGGCGGCACGGTGCGAGCGCGTGCCGTCTGCATTGCGACGGCCGGCTACACGTCACCAGGGATGAATGCGCTCACCCGTCACCGGCTGATGCCGATCCTGTCGAACTCCATCGTCACCCGGCCCTTGAGCGAAAGCGAACGGCAGGCGCTGAACTTCAAGACGCGCATCCCGCTCACCGATACGCGCACACTCCGCCACTACTATCGCATGCTGCCTGACGGACGCGTGCAGATCGGCAGCCGCAGCGCCATTACCGGACGCGACGCGAGCAACCCGAAGCACCTCGAACTGCTGCTCGCCGGTCTCTACCGCAAGTTCCCGGCGCTTCGCGGCATCGACATCGACTACTCCTGGTGGGGTTGGGTGGATGTCAGCCACGACATGATGCCGCGCATCTTCCAGCCGGACCCGAGCCAGCGGCTGTTCTACGCCATGGGCTATGGCGGCAACGGCGTCATGTATTCCGCCCAGGCCGGCCGGCGCATGGCGCAGATGGTCGCCGGCAAGGGCGGCGGCCTCGACCTTCCCATCTTCACGTCGCCCCTGCCGGGCCACGGGCTTCTGACGCCGTTCCGACGGCTCGGGCAATGGGGAATGTACCGCTGGTACTACCTCCGCGACGAGATCCTCTAACACTTTGAAATAATACCAGGAAAGGAACCACCCCATGAAAATGACCACCGAGGAAGCCTTCGTCAAAGTTCTTCAGATGCATGGCCTCGAACATGCCTTCGGCATCATCGGCTCGGCCATGATGCCGGTGTCGGACCTGTTCCCGAAGGCCGGCATCAAGTTCTGGGACTGCGCCCATGAGACCAATGCGGGCATGATGGCCGATGGCTTCAGCCGCGCCACCGGCACGATGTCGGTCGCAATCGGCCAGAACGGCCCCGGCGTCACCGGGTTCATCACCGCGATCAAGACCGCCTACTGGAACCACACGCCGCTTCTGATGGTCACGCCCCAGGCGGCCAACAAGACGATCGGGCAGGGCGGTTTCCAGGAAGTCGACCAGATGGCGATGTTCGAGGAAATGGTCTGCTACCAGGAAGAAGTGCGCGATCCCTCGCGTATCCCCGAGGTCCTGAACCGGGTCATCGAAAAGGCCTGGCGCGGTTGTGCTCCGGCGCAGATCAACATCCCGCGCGACTACTGGACCCAGGTAATCGACGTCGACCTGCCGGCGATCGTTCGCTTCGAGCGTCCGGCGGGTGGCCCGCAGGCGATCGCCGAAGCCGCCAAGCTTTTGTCGGAAGCGAAGTTCCCGGTCATTCTCAACGGCGCCGGCGTCGTTATCGGCAATGCCATCTCCGATAGCATGAAGCTCGCCGAGCGTCTGGATGCGCCGGTCTGCTGCGGTTACCAGCACAACGACGCCTTCCCCGGCAGCCATCGCCTCTCGGTCGGCCCGCTCGGCTATAACGGCTCTAAGGCGGCGATGGAGCTGATCTCCAAGGCCGATGTCGTTCTGGCCCTCGGCACGCGGCTCAATCCGTTCTCGACGCTTCCGGGCTACGGCATCGACTACTGGCCGAAGAACGCCTCGATCATCCAGGTCGACATCAACGCCGACCGGATCGGCCTGACCAAGAAGGTGTCGGTCGGCATCTGCGGCGATGCCAAGCAGGTCGCCCGCCAGATCCTCGAGCTGCTCTCGCCAACGGCAGGCGACACCGGCCGCGAAGAGCGCAAGGCTGCAATCCACCAGACCCGCTCGGCCTGGCAGCAGCAGCTCTCCTCGATGGATCACGAGGACGACGATCCGGGCACGGAGTGGAACGAAAGCGCCCGTTCGCGCGAGCCGAACCGCATGTCTCCGCGCCAGGCCTGGCGGGCGATCCAGGCGGCCCTGCCAAAGGAAGCGATCATCTCGACCGACATCGGCAACAACTGCGCGATCGGCAATGCCTATCCGACCTTCGAAGCCGGCCGAAAGTATCTGGCGCCGGGCATGTTCGGCCCCTGCGGCTACGGCTTCCCGTCGATCGTCGGCGCCAAGATCGGTTGCCCTGACGTGCCGGTGGTCGGCTTTGCTGGCGACGGTGCCTTCGGCATCTCCATGAACGAGATGGGCTCGATCGGCCGCGAGGGTTGGCCGGCGATCACCATGGTGATCTTCCGCAACTACCAATGGGGTGCTGAAAAGCGCAACACGACGCTCTGGTACGCCAACAACTTCGTCGGCACGGAGCTCAACCCCAACCTCTCGTATGCCAAGGTGGCCGAAGGCTGCGGCCTGAAGGGCGTTGCGGTCACTAACACGACAGCACTCACTGAAGCGCTGTCCACCGCGATCACCGACCAGAAGAAGGGCGTGACGACCTTCATCGAAGTCATCCTCAATCAGGAGCTCGGCGAACCTTTCCGCCGTGACGCCATGAAGAAGCCCGTGCCGGTCGCCGGCATCGACCGCGCCGACATGCGTCCGCAGAAGCGGGCCTGATCCCCGCTCTACCTCAAGCCCCGCCCGGTGCACCCGGGCGAGGCGAAGCTTCCCGCAGATGACCGGAACAGAACCATGACCTTCGTCGCCTCCGTCCACGAACGCTTCCGAAGCGTACCCTCCGGCTTTGCGGCCTACTGGCCGGGCTTTGCCGTCACTGCGGCCGTCGCGGTCGCCGCGCAGTTCCTCTCCGACCACTACGGCGCGCCGGCCATGCTGATGGCGCTGCTGCTCGGCATCGCCTTTCACTTCCTGTCCGAGGAAGGACGTTGCGTCGCCGGCATCGATTTCTGCGCCAAAAAAGTGCTGCGCATCGGCGTGGCGCTGCTCGGCATGCGCATCAGCGTCGACCTCCTGATCGGCCTTGGCGCAAGCACGATCCTGCTGCTCATCTCGGCCATCGCCGCGACCATCGGCTTCGGACTGCTTGCCGCAAAACTGCTCGGTCGCGGCTGGCGGCTTGCGCTTATCACCAGCGGTTCCGTCGCGATCTGCGGTGCGTCGGCGGCCATGGCGATCGCAGCGGTGTTGCCAAAGAACGAATTTTCCGAGCGCAACCTGATCTTCACCGTGCTGTCGGTTACGGTGCTCTCGACGCTTGCGATGATCGCCTATCCGATCCTCGCGCAGACCATGGGGCTGGACGCGCGCGCCACCGGCATCTTCTTCGGCGGCACCATCCATGACGTCGCGCAGGTCGTCGGCGCCGGCTTCTCGGTCTCGCCGGAGGCGGGCGAAACGGCCACACTCGTCAAGCTGATCCGCGTCACCATGCTTGCGCCCGTCGTCCTCATCTTCTCCCTGTCGCTGCGCAGGGTACCGCAGCCCGAAGGCGAAACCGGCAAGCGCCCGCCGCTGCTGCCCGGCTTCGTCGTCGCCTTCCTGATCTTTGCGGCGCTGAATTCCTTCGGCTTCGTTCCGGAGATGGTCGCCAAGGCCGGCATGGAGACATCGCGCTGGGCGCTGCTCGCCGGCATCGTCGCCGTCGGCATGCGCACCTCACTTCGCCGCGTGCTCGACGTCGGCGGCGACGCGGTCGCGCTCATCGTCGCCGAAACGATCTTCATCGCTCTCTTCATCCTCGTCGGCATTCACTATCTGGGGCACGCCTGATGAAACCGCTCGACCGCATACTCGAGGCTGCAAAAGCCGCGCCGCGCCATATCGTGCTCGCCGAGGGCGAAGACCCGCGTATTGTTGAAGGCGCCTTGCGTGCGTCTCGTGCCGGCATTGCCGCGATCACGCTCGTCGGCGACAGAAAGGTCGTCGCGGCGCAACTGCACGCCGCCGGCGGCAGCCCAGACGAAATTCGCATCGAGGATCCGGCTTCGTCTGCGCTGACTGAGCATCTTGCCATTGCCTACCACGACCTCCGGCGTGGCAAGGGTGTCGATGAAGCCGCAGCCGCCGCAGCCGTTCGCTCGGCGCTCGTCTTTGCCGCGATGATGGTGCGCGAGGATCACGCAGACGGAACGGTCGGCGGTGCGGTCGCCACCACCGCCGACACGGTGCGCGCCGCACTCCAGACCATCGGCCGGGCACCGGATGTCGGCCTGGTGTCGAGCTTCTTTCTGATGATGCTCTGCGCGCCGCATCACGAAAAGAAGGGCGCTTTCGTCTTCGCCGATTGCGGCTTGGTTGTGGATCCTGATGCCCCCGGCCTTGCCGATATCGCCGTGACCTCGGCGCGCTCCTACGAGGCGCTCTCCGGCAAGCCGGCGAAGGTAGCGATGCTCTCCTTCTCGACGGCCGGCAGTGCTGCGCATGAGCGCGTCTCAAAGGTGGTGGAGGCGACGCGGCTCGCCCATGCCGCAGCACCAGGGCTGGTGATCGACGGGGAATTGCAGTTCGACACCGCCTTCGTCGAAGCCGTCAGCGCGGCAAAGGCGCCGCAATCGGCGCTACATGGCGAGGCCAATGTCTTCGTCTTCCCCAACCTCGATGCGGCAAACATCGGCTACAAGATCGCCCAGCGCATCGGCGGCGCGACCGCCATCGGCCCGATCCTGCAGGGGCTTGCCAAGCCCGCCAACGATCTCTCGCGCGGCTGCAACGCCGACGACGTCTTCCACATAATCGCCGTCACGGTCGTTCAGGCGGGCCGAGGGCGGTGAGTCCGGTGGCGTGCTTCAAGTGCACCCGGATGGAATGCCATCGCGGTGCGCTTCACCAAGGAGCAACGCGCCTTCGACACCCGGAGCAAAGTCCGGTTGCCGCGCAGGCTGCCGATCACGGCGTCATGATGAAGGGTCGGCACGTCTCCGACGGCAAGCCATCAAGCAGCAATTTTCGGAACGCAGCGTCGACTTCGCGGGGAGGCATTTCCGGTCGCTCTTCCAGCCACCAGCGCAGAACGGCGTTGAACGTGGAGACCATGTGGCGGATCACGAGGTCGCGGGGAAGAGCGGCATGCATCGTGCCAGGAAGCGACTGGCGGAGGACGTCCGCAAGCACATCATCGACCGCATCGCGCACGATGCCGCCTCCGCGTCCGCCGGCAAGCGCGACCTGGATGTCGGCGTGTTCGGCGACATGCTCGAACAAGGCGCGGCTGGGATCCCATGCTTCTTCATGGCGTGCCGACGAGATCGCCTTGTCCTTTGCAGTCACCAGCAGATCGCGAAGACGCTCCAGACTGCGTTTCAAAAGGTCGTCTTTCGACGTGAAGTGCGCATAGAACGTCGATCGTCCGATGTTCGCCTCGGTCAGGATGTCTTCGACAGTGATCAACTCGTAGTGCTTGCGGCGTATCAAGGCGAGAAGCGCTTCATAAAGCGCCGTGCGCGTTCGGGCCACGCGTCGATCGATCGCCAAGTTTGCTCTCCTTTTTTTCCAGACGAGCGCGCGCTCCAGTCCAATTCGGTACAGGAGGTGTCCGTCTGTTTCGCAACTTTCGAACACCGTGTTCCGGATCGTGCTAGCCGCTTGTCGTCTAGTCAACATCGAGGATCAGCCATGGTTGAACTTTCCGCAACGTCGCCTCACTCTTCGCCTTTTCGAAAAGCCGGTGCCTGCGCGCTTCTCCTGCTCGCTCTGACGAGCCTGCACCACGCCTATGGCGCCTATATCTACCAAACACCGTGGCGCCTCCACATCGTCCATTTGGCCGTGCCTGCGGCGATCATCATCACAGCCGCGCTGTACGTCGGCCGGTCAAGGAGCGGGACGATGGCCGGACGTGTCGCGATATGGCTGGCGGCAGTTGTCGTGCTCGCCTTCCCGGTCGCGATGATCGGTATCTACGAGGGAGGCTGGAACCATGTGATCAAGAACGTCGCCTATTTCGGCTTTGGAACGGATGCAGCACGGTTCCTGTTTCCCGAGCCGGTCTACCGGTGGCCGGACGATTTTCTCTTTGAATTGACGGGGATTGCCCAGTTCCCGCTCGCCATCATCACCGCGCTCAACACGATCAACCTGTTGCGGCGACCCACCCGGTGATCGGACTTTAGCCGCCGGCGGCCGCGCCCTCGTGCTGGCCGCCGGCAGGGTTGCGGTAGACGCCAACGACCTCACTTTGCGCTATGCGTAGATTTGCCATCCCCTTTGATGAAATCGGCAAAGGCTGCGACCAGGTGATCGAACACGGCAGCAATCCTTGCCACCGATCTGAGATCCTCGTGGGCGACGATCCAGGTATCCAGCGACGTCACCACGATCTCCGGGAGGAGACGCTGAAGTCCTGGGTCCCTCTCTCCGATCGGAACCTGCATGATCGTGATGCCGAGGCCGGCCCGTGTCGCGGCAATGCGCGCGGGATGGCAATCCGTCCGCATCGCATAACGCATCGGGGGTAGTTCCGGCGCGGCGCTCTTGCCGATCTTCATGTCGACGAGGGAGCGATCCGGCCCAAGGACGTCGTGACTGGCGAGATCGGCCAAGGAGCCCGGCCGTCCCCGGCGCGCGATGTAGTCGGCGCCGGCGAAGAAGCCGAGCGGGATGGAACCGACCTTGCGGGCGATCAGGGCATCCTGTGTCGGCGCGAATGTTCTGACGGCAATATCGACCTCCTGGGCCAGAAGATCTGCCGGCTTGTTGCTAACGTAAAGCTCGATGGACAGGGCAGGGTGTGCCCGCCGCAGCGAGGCAAGCATCGGCGGGATCACCTCCACCGCCATGGTTTCGGAAACGCTGAGGCGCACCGTGCCGGCAATTTCGCCCGGTGCGCCGGTGGCGGCCCGGACGAAAGAATCGGACGCCAGCGACATCGCGCGCGCAGGCTCGATCAAAGCCCGCGCACTTTCGGTGGGCGTCAGGCCAGTGACCGAACGACTGAAGAGCTTGGTGTCCAGCGCCTCCTCGAGCGCGGCGATCCAGCCACGGACGGTCGGTTGCGAGACGCCAAGCCGTCGCGCCGCGCTCGACAGGCTGCCTTCTTCGATGACGGCCAGAAAGGCGCGCTGGTGGTCCCAGGAAACGAACGTGCTCATAAAAAACACACTAGCAGCTGGAGGAAATCAGACAATTTCATTCGAATGACCGGCAATGCCAAGATGCTTCCGAAGCACGGTCACAACTCAATGTTCAGGTAACCCATGTCCACTGTCAGAACGTCAGACCAGGATCACGCTCGTCCCGTGAACCGCCACATCGGATGGAGTTTCATCGCGATCTCGGCGATCGCCATCGGCCTCTACGCCGTGCCGCCCTATTTGACATTCTCGCCGCAGGACAGCCGGATTCCGCTGAACCAGCTGTTTGCCTCGCATCTGCCGTGGCTGTTCTTGCACGCCCTGCCGAGCGGCATCGCCCTCTTGATCGGCCCGTTTCAGTTCCTGCCGGCGATACGCAACCGCTGGCCGAAGGCCCATCGCCAGCTGGGCAGGCTCTATCTGCTCTGCGTCCTTGCCGCTAGCTGTGCCGCCATTTCGGCTACGGTAATGACGACGGCGGGCTTTCATGCGCAGGTGGGCTTCGGCCTGCTGGTCATCTGCTGGCTTTTTTCGGGCTGGCAGGCCTGCCGCGCCGCCCGGCAAGGCCGCTTCCGCGATCACCGCGTCTGGATGATACGCAACTACGCCCTGACCTTTGCCGCCGTCCTGTTGAGGGTCTATCTGCTCGCAGGCATCGGCCTCATGCAATTTGTTCCCTCGATCTCCTTCGACGAACTCTACGTGGCCACCATTTGGGGCTCGATCGCCACGTCCGTGCTCGTCGCGGACTGGTTTATCGTCACGCGTACCGAGCGATAGATGTGAGGGGCGCGCCCTGAGCCGAAACGTCTCACCCGGCCGATCGGCTTGGCTGCGCCTTCACATAGGTTCCGATCAGGTCGACGACATGCTGTCTTCGTTCGGTAACGATCGCCTCGGATGAAAGGTCGACGCCGAAGGTGACGGAGAGCGTGTAGCGGCTGGAAATGTGGATGAAGCTCAACGCCACAATTGAGATGTAGAGCTGCATGGCATTGATTCCCGGCTGGATCACACCGGCGGCTTCGCCGCGGTCCAGAAGCGTCTGGATGGTCTCGATCAACGGCCTGGAGGAGCGCGGGATGCTTTCGATCGCGCGGATAAACTCCCCTTGCAGCAGGTTTTCCGCCAGCACCATTTTGATGAATGTCGGCGTCGCTGCCATGTAGTCGTAGGTAAACGCCGTAAGCGCCTCGATCGCTTCGACCGGCGGACGATCCAGGATGTTCAGCCCGGCTTCCTGGCTGCGCAGGTCGTTGTAAACCTCCTGCAGGGCCGCCTTGTAGAGCAGCTCCTTACTCTGAAAATAATGATAGAGCATCCGGATGTTGCAACCGGCGCGCTCGACGATGCGCGCCGTGCTCGCGCCACTCAGCCCATGCTCGCAAAACTCCGCAATCCCCGCATCGAGGATGGATTTGCGCGTCGCCTGTGCATTGCGCGAGCGCGGGCCGCCTGTTTCGCCGGGCTGGTGATCACTGTTGTCTGCGTCACGCATTCTGCATCCACCTTTTGTCGTGCCAACCGCGGCAGGATCTTTCTATCGCAAATGGCCATCGAGACAATTGACAACCAAGTAAGTAATAGCATACTTACAAAAATAGAGGAGACGCTTTTTGCATGGCAGGAAGCAAAAAAATGAAGACCGCCCACCGCTAAGGGGGCGGAGATGGGGAGGGGACTGTGTTCAAGGCAATCAAGAGAATTCTGCTGCTGAGCGGCGCAACTGCCGTCATGGCTGGAGGGCTTGCTCAACAGGTACAGGCGCAACAGCCGGATCAGATCACCGTTGCGATCACCGAGGGAATTACCGGCAACAATCCATACGCCGACTCGGTGGTCCTCATCGGCTCGATCTGGTGCCAGGTTTACGGCTGCCTCACGACCTGGGATTTCAAGGCCGGAAAGTTCGTTCCGTTCCTCGCCGAGAGCCTGGAGCCCGAGGACGATCTCAACTGGATCCTGACGCTGCGCTCCGACTGGAAGCGCCACAACGGCGATCCCGTGGTGGCAGCGGACGTGATCCATTCGATCGAGCGGTCGCGCAACGATCCCGAGAGCATGTCGCAAGCCTCGGTGCAGTACATCGCTTCGGCCGAGGCGCTTGACGAGCGCCGGCTGCGCATCAAGACGACCCAGAAGATGGCGACGTTGCCGAACTATCTGGCGACGATGCAGATCACGTCCAAGAAGATCTACGACGAGTACGGCGCCAAGGCGGCCGACCGCGAGCATCCCGTTGGCGCCGGACCTTACAAGCTGGTCGAAGTCGGTATCGGCAGCCACATCGTCATCGAACGGGTGGACGGCCACCCGATGATCCAGCCGACCAATCCGAAGCGCATCATCTACCGCATGATGGTCGAGCCGGAGCAGCGCGTGACCGCACTTGCCAATGGCGAAGTGCAGATCGCGCAGAGCATTCCGCCGCAGCTCGTCAACCGCGTGCAGCAATTGCCGAACGCGACGGCCGAGATGGTCGACTCCGCCGAAGCGATGTTCATCGCGATGAGCCCGAAGACCGCGCCCTGGGACAACCCGAAGGTACGCCAGGCGGTTTGCCATGCGATCAACCGCGAGGGCATTGCCCGCGCCATCCTCGGCAATCAGGTGACGCTGCTCAACGGCCCGGTCGGCGACGGCCAGCTCGGCTTCGATCCCGATTACGCGTCGCCGATGAACTTCGATCCGGAAAAGGCAAAGAAGCTGCTCGAGGAGGCCGGTGCCGTCGGCACTGCCGTCGATCTCTACACCCCGGTCGGTCGCTACACCGCCGATCGCCAGATCACCGAAGCAATCGTTCCGATGCTCGAACAGGTAGGCTTCAAGGCGACGTTGCAGTCACCCGAATGGGCAACGCTTTGGACCAATGTCCAGCGCGGCGAAACGCCATTCTACTATATGGGCCGCGGCAACATGCTCGATCCGTCGCCGGCGCTCGCGCAATATTTCGAGACCGACGCTTCGCCGCGGTTGAAGTACTCCAACCCGGAGGTCGATGCCTTGCTTCAGGCCGAGCGCCAGGAGTTCGACCCGACCAAACGGGTGGCCATGCTCTCCAAGGCGATGGCGGCCATCACCGAAGACGCGCCGGCCTGCTTCCTGTGGCTGCACAAGCTCGCCTGGGGTGTCGCCAAGGGCGTCGACTACAAGCCGAGCAAGGCTGACCGGGTCAACGGCTGGGAAATCCACCTGAGATAGCCGCGGCCATCCCTTCACGCCGGGGACGCTCGCAAGCGCGCCCCGGCGCCTATTCCCTCAAGAGTTCCAAGGGTTTCCCATGCTTGGCTACACGCTGAGACGCGTGGCCGGCACCGTTCCGGTGCTGTTCATGGTCTCGCTTCTGATTTTCGCATTGGTCCAGCTCGCCCCGGGCGATCCGGTCGACATGCTGGTAAGCGACGAGGCGACCGAGGAGGTCAGGCTGGCGATCCGCTCGGCCTGGGGTCTCGATCAGCCGATCTATATCCAGTACCTGACCTTCGTGAAGAACGCGGTGATGGGAGACTTTGGGCAATCCTTCCGCTACCGCGAACCGGTCATGGATCTGATCCTGGCACGCCTGCCGGCAAGCCTGGAACTCGCCATCTATTCAACATTGTTGGCCGTCGCCATCGGTCTTCCGCTCGGCGTCTGGGCGGCCAGCCGGCCCAATTCCCTTGTCGACACGATCGGCTCGATCGGCGGATTCTTCGGTATCAGCCTGCCGAACTTCTGGCTCGGTATCCTGTTGATCCTGCTCTTTGCCGGAACCTTCAATCTGCTGCCCTCAGGCGGCCGCGAAACCTGGGGCTTAAACGTCGAACGGGTCACCGGATTTTTGACGATCGACGCCATCATTGCCGGCCGCTGGGATGCGCTCTGGGACGCGCTTCGCCACCTGACCCTCCCTGTCATCGTGCTCGGCACCAACATGACCGGCATCATCATGCAGATCACACGCGCCTCGGTGCTGGAGAACCTGCAGGAAGACTACGTCATGACCGCCCGCGCCAAGGGCATGAGCGGACGCGTCGTGCTCTGGCGTCACGCTTTCCGCAATGCGCTCATTGCCGTCATCACCATCATCGGCCTCGAATTCGGCACGCTCATCAGCGGCGCCATCATCGTCGAAACCGTCTTTGCCTGGCCCGGCATCGGCTACCTGCTGCTGCAGGGGATCTCGTTCCGCGACTTCCCGCTGATCACCGGCCTGGTGCTCGTCTACACGACGCTGTTCGTTCTCATCAACCTCGCGATCGACATGATCTATACCGTCGTCGATCCGCGCATCCGTCTGGGGTGACTAGGATGGCTCGCTCCTCCAAAACTCGACAGCTCCTGCAGGCATTGAAATCGCCGAAAGGCGCCTTCAGCCTCGTCGTCATCGCTCTCCTGCTGCTGGCTGCCGCCTTCGCGCCGCTGCTTGCGCCGTTCGACCCGAACCGCCAGGACCTGATGCTCGCGATGACGCCGCCGCAACTGACCGGCCCCCATTTCCTGGGCACCGATCACGTCGGGCGCGACATGATGAGCCGCATCATCTACGGCTCGCGCGTCTCTCTGCTGATCGCCGTTGCCGTGGTTCTCTTCTCCGGCGTGGTCGGGGTCACGCTCGGTGTCGTCTCCGGCTATTACGGCGGACGGGTGGATTCGCTCATCCAGAAGTTTCTGGAAGTCGTCTGGGCATTTCCGCCGCTCCTGCTTGCGATCTCGATCGTCGCCTTTCTCGGCCAGGGCCTTGGCATTCTCATCGTTGCGCTCGCGTCGCAGCGCTGGATCCCCTATTGCCGCCTTGCCCGGGCAGAAGCGCTGACCCTGCGCGAACGGGAATTCGTCTCCGCTGCGCGATCGCTCGGCGCCAGCGACAGTCGCATCCTGCGCACGCATATCCTGCCGAACCTCATCCAGTCGGCCCTGATCGTCGCGACCTTTGCAATGGCCACCGCAATCATCGCGGAATCGAGCCTCAGCTTCCTCGGCCTCGGCGTACCGGCATCGACCCCGACCTGGGGCGGCATGCTGTCGGATGCGCGCGCCTACATCAGCACCTCCTGGTGGATGGCTCTGTTTCCGGGCCTCTGCATCTTCGTCACCGTTCTCGCCATCAACCTCCTGGGTGATGTGCTCAGAACCCACCTCGATCCCCGCCTGAACCGCGCTTGACGGTTCGGAACACTAAGAAAAGAAGGATTATTCCATTGGTTGAACGTATCGAAACCTCGATGGCGGACGGCGCGCTCAAGAGCATGGCTGTGGTTCACAACGACATGGTCTTCCTGTCAGGCGTGCACGCCAACGACACCAGCGGCGACATCAAGGAGCAGACGCGCGAGGTTCTGCGCAGCGTCGATCGCCTGCTCGAGGCGGCCGGCTCGAACCACAAGTCGATCTTCGTCGTGCACATCTGGCTGAAGGACATGCGCTACTTCGGCGCCATGAACTCCGTCTGGAACGAATGGGCCGACCCGGCACACCCGCCGGCGCGCACCTGCGTCAGCGGCGAGCTTTACCGTTCGGACGTTCTCGTCGAGGCGGTCGTCATCGCCTATCGCGCCTGATTGCTTGCGAAGGAGAACCCCATGGAACTCAGAGAACTCGGCAAGAAGGATGGCGCCGGCCATCAGCCGCGCATCTGCCTCGGCAAGGCGTCGGACACGCTCGCCTCAGTATGCCTTACCGCACCGGACAAGACCGGCGACCTCAGGGATCAGTCGCTGCAGATCCTCAACGCCATCGAGGAGTATTTCCGAAGCGTCGGCTCGTCGCGCAAGCAGATCCTGATGGTGCAGGTCTGGCTGTTCGACATCAGCGAGTACCCAGCGTTTTGCGAACTGTGGAACGAATGGATCGATCCGGAAGGCGTCCCGGCACTTTCCGTCGTGACAGGGCATGCGGCGCGCCGCGACTGCGCGGTGGAGATCCGCGCCTACGCTGCTTGCTGACCTGGAAATAAAGCGTCGATCTGGAGGCGAACGTGACTGAAGACCTGCTCAGGATTTCCGATCTCGCGGTGAAGTTCCGCGGAACACCGGACGGCGTGCTTGCCGTCAAGGGCATCGATCTCGCCATCGGCCGCGGCGAGGTCGTCGCGATCGTCGGTGAGTCCGGATCGGGAAAATCGGTCACGGCCAAATCCGTCATGCGGCTCGTCGAATATATGGGTGCGGAGATCGTCGGCGGAAGCGTCTTTCTCAGCGAGAAATCAGGCGGTTCGACCGATCTCCTCACCCTCGACGAGACCCGGATGCAAGGCTTGAGGGGCGACCGGATTGCGATGATTTTCCAGGAGCCGATGACCTCGCTCAATCCGGTGTTGACCATCGGCCAGCAATTGTCCGAGGTCGTCGTGAAGCATCGCAAGATCGGCCGGGCGGAGGCCGACGGGATCCTGCTGAATGCCTTGCAACAGGTGCGTATCCCCGAACCCGAGCGCCGGCTGAAACAGTATCCGCACGAATTGTCGGGCGGGATGCGCCAGCGCGTCATGATCGCAATGGCCATCCTCTGCAAGCCGGACCTGTTGATCGCCGACGAGCCGACAACGGCACTGGACGTCACGGTGCAGGCCGAGATCCTGGAGCTGCTGAAGGTCATTCAACGCGAGACCGGCATGGCCATCCTGTTGATCACCCATGACATGGGCGTCGTGGCCGAGATCGCCGACAAGGTGGTCGTCATGCTGCGGGGCGAGGTGGTCGAGAGCGGCGAAATCCACCAAATCTTCGATGCGCCGAAGCACGAATATACGCGTCGTCTGCTCGATGCCGCGCCAAAGCTTCAGGCCCGGCAGGAGGGCTCGGCCCAGGCCGAAGTCGTTCTCGATATGCCGGCAGCGCAGGACAAGGCCGATCCGAACGTCGTCCTCAGTGTCCGAAACCTCGTCACCCGCTTTGCCGTGCGTCAAGGCATGTTCCAGCGTATCGTCGCGAATGTCCATGCGGTCGAAGGCGTGTCCTTCGATCTGCGCGAGAAGGAAACGCTGTCGCTGGTCGGCGAAAGCGGCTGCGGAAAATCGACGACCGGCAAGAGCATCATGCGGCTCATCCAGCCGAATGAAGGCGAAGTCCTGCTTCAGGGCCGTAACCTGGAAGGCGTCGGGGCAACCGAAATGATCGAGATGCGCAAGCGCATCCAGATGGTGTTCCAGGATCCCTACGCATCGCTCAATCCCCGCATGTCGGTGGAGCAGATCGTCGCCGAGCCGCTGCGCATCCATCGCGTCGGCAGCCCGTCGCAGATCCGCGACAGGGTCTACAGCCTGCTCGAACGCGTCGGGCTCACCCGGGCGCAGGCGAGCCTCTATCCGCATCAGTTCTCCGGCGGCCAGCGGCAACGCATCTGCATTGCCCGTGCTCTGGCGCTCAATCCGAAGGTGATCATCGCCGACGAGCCGGTCTCGGCGCTCGACGTCTCGATCCAGGGGCAGATCCTCCATCTGCTCGCGGAGATCCAGGAGGAGTTCGGGATTTCCGTCCTGTTCATTTCGCACGACATGGCCGTGGTCGAGCGTGTCAGCGACCGCATCGCGGTCATGTATCTGGGCGAAATCATCGAGATCGGACCGCGCGACGCCGTGCTCGGTTCGCCGGCGCATCCCTACACACAGCAACTGTTGTCCGCAGTGCCGATCGTGCATCCCGATCAACGTCGCAGCCGAACCCTCGGCGCGCGGGAACTGCGCAGCCCGATCCGTCCGCCCGGCTACGTCCACCAGACGCCAGCCTTGAAGGCGGTGGGCTTTGAGCATTACGCGCGGCTAGCCTGAGAGGGCACTCAGCCTCGGAGATCGGGTGCTCCTTCCGGAGGTCCGCAAAGGTAAGGCCTGCTACGGGATTTCCCGTATCGGGCAACAATTCGACGACAGGAAAACATATGCAGAGCCAGGGCGGGTTGCGTTGGGTCTTTTTGGTCGCTGTGGCGGCCGTCGGTCTCAATCTTCGCCCGTTTATCGCAAGTGTCGGGCCTTTGGCAGAGAGTGTTCGCTCCGGTACCGGCCTCGGTCCCTATGGACTGGCAATGCTGACATTCGTGCCAATGGTGCTGATGGGCTGCGTTGCCTTCCTTGGCCCGGGTCTGCAGCGGATCGCCGGCACACGCCCGGTGATCCTGTCTGCGCTCGCCACCATCGGCCTCGGGACGATCATGCGTCTCTTCGTTTCCAGCGGCTGGATGATGATCGCCACCGCTGCTGTGATCGGGGCGGGTGTCGCGGTCGTTCAGGCTGTCTTTCCCGGCATCATCAAACGGCAGTTTCCGGATCAGGCGGGCCCGATCGCCGGCCTCTACTCGGCGATGCTGCTGGGCGGCGGCGCCTTGGGAGCGCAGGCGTCTCCTGTCATCGCGGACTTGACCGGCAGCTGGCGCATCGGACTGGGTTCGCTGGCAGCGCTCGGCTTTGTCGCCGTCGCTGTTGCCTGGGTCGCGCTTCCCAGCGACGGCCCGCAAAAGCCGGAAGGCAACCTCGTCCGAAACTTGCTCACGAAGCCGCGGGCCTGGCTGCTCATGGTGTTCTTCGGCCTGGTCAATGGCGGCTATACTTCGGTGGTGGTCTGGCTCGCTCCACACTACCAGCAGCTAGGCTGGGGCGCTTCGGCGAGCGGCAGCCTGCTGGCGGTCATGGCGGTCTTCCAGGCGGCGGCCGCGCTCATCCTGCCGGTCTTGGCCTGCCGCAACGGGATGGACCGGCGGCCGTGGCTGTGGTTCACGCTTGGATGCCAGTTCGCAGGCTTTGCGGGCTTTGCCTTCGCGCCGCATGCCGCACCGTTTGCGTTCGTCGCGCTGACCGGCGCCGGGCTCGGCGGCTGTTTCGCCCTGTCGATGGTGGTCGCGCTCGATCATCTGGCCGACCCCGCACAGGCAACTGCGCTATCGGCCGTGATGCAGGGTGGTGGTTTTCTGCTGGCGGCGACACCGCCGATGATCGTGTCCGCACTCCACGACCTGACCGGAAGCTTTGCCGCCGGCTGGAAGTGGCATCTCGGTTCTATTCTCATCGCAGCCGCGCTCACCGCGCGCCTGGCGCCGCGAGGCTATGCAGCCGCAATCCCACTGGCACCGGCGGCAACCAGCACCGACCGGCCGCTCGGATAACGCGAAGCTGCGAACAATCGCCGTCAGGCGATCGTTCGTGCGCTATCCGTCATCAGCTTCAGCCCAAGTGCGCCCACCACCGCGCCAGCGGCGCGGTCGATCCAGGTCTTTGAGCGCAGATAGACGACCCGCGGCCCATGGGAGGAAAAGCCGAGGGCGACGATCGCGTACCACAGGAACTCGTTGATGAAGAGCAGCGGGGGCAGGGCGAGAAGCATCCAGGTGGGCGCCGGCGACGGCAGCAGCGCGGCGAACATCGAGGCGTAGAAGATCGCCGTCTTCGGGTTGGAGATCTGAACGAAGAGCCCTCGTAGCAGGGATTTCCAGAGCGTGCTCGGCTGGTCGGCGGGCGTCTCGGCAATCGTAATCTTCTGCGGTGCTGCCCGCCAGATACTTATGCCGATCCAGACGAGATAGGCGCCGCCGGCGAGCCTCAGGAGGATGTTGAGCCATTCGACCTGAAGAAGGATCGCCGTCAGGCCGGCGACCGCGATACAGGCGAAGAAAAAGCCGCCAATGCCCATGCCGACCGCTGCCATCAATCCATCGGCGCGCGACCGCGCGATCGCGATCCGCGACACGACGATGAAGCTCGGGCCGGGGCTCATGGCCCCAAGCAGGAAGACGCCCAGGATGGAGGCAAGAATTGCAAGTTCATGCATGTCGCTATCCTCTCATAGGAGCGCTGCCGCCAGCGCGGGGTGATTATGAAATGCGTCGCGTCATTCCTCGATCGGGCGCGTGCCGCTCCTGCCTGCTCCGCCGGGAAGCCGAAAATGTATCCCTCAATGGCGCCCCTCTTCGATCTTCGGGAGGAACCACGCGAGAAGCCCCGCAAGCGGAAGGAACGAGCAGATATAATAGACCGTTTCGACGCCGTAGCGGTCGGCCAATATGCCGAGAAGCGCCGCCGCGATGCCACCCAAGCCGAAGTTCAGTCCGTAGAACAGCCCGCCGATCAGTCCGATGCGGTTCGGTAGCAGTTCGATGGCGTAGATCAGGATCGATGCGAAGGCGCTTGCCATGATCAGGTTGATCATCACCGTCAGCACGCCGGTCCAGAACAGATCGACGTGGGGCAGGATCAGCGTCAGGGGAAGCGGCCCCAGAACCGAGATCCAGATGATCCGGTAGCGCCCGATGCGATCGCCGATAATGCCGCCGATCAGTGCGCCCGCGGCCGAGGCGAGCAGGAAGATGAACAACATCATCTGTGCGGAAGGAATGGAAAGGCCGAACCTTTCCATGAGGTAGAAGGTGTAGAACGAACGGAAACTTTCACCATAGGCGTTCTTGGTGAACATCAGCAGCGTCAGGACCACCAGAGCGACGGCGATCGTTGCCGGCGCGTGACGGACGCTGCCGGCCTTTTTGCTCTCCGCCCGCAGCGCCATGAATGCAGCGCTGATCTCGCGCTGCTTGCTGCCAATCCAGGCGAGAAGCATCATGGCCAGCAAGGCCAGCGCGGCGAACCAGGCAAGGCTCGGCTGTCCCCAGGGGACAATGATCACCGCGGCAAAGACCGGGCCGAGCGCGCCGCCTGCCTGGCCGCCGACCTGAAACAGTCCCTGCGCCAAGCCCTGCCGGCCGCCGGCCGCATAGCGCGCCATGCGCGTGGCTTCGGGATGGAAGATGGACGAGCCGATGCCGATCAGCGCGACCGAGACCAGGATCATGGCATAGCTGTCGGCAAGGGCGAGGCTGACCAGGCCCGACAGCGTGAACATCATCCCGACGACCGGCGAATAGGGGGCGGGGTGCTTGTCCGTGACCATGCCGATCGCCGGCTGCAGCAGAGACCCGGCAATCTGGAAGGTCATGGTGATCATGCCGATCTGCACGAAGTCGAGCGCATAGGCGTCCTTCAGGATCGGATAGGCGGCCGGGATCAGCGACTGCATGAGGTCGTTGAGGAGATGGGTGACCCCGAGAACGACCAGGACGGCAAGATGCGTCTTCGGGCGTGTCACGGCAGGGATGGCGACTGTCATGGTAGATTTCTAGACTCCAGGATGCCGTGAAACGGCCTGCGGCGATGCCGCGCGGCGGGGAGCTTATGCATCCTCCGATAGGCGGGCAACCACCGGATGACTTCGCGCGCGAAAAAATGGGCTATCGAGCGCAGAAGGTTAGGCCCGTTCGGGCGCATTCTTCGCCAGGCTGCGACGGCGGGCACCTCGGCGCTTGCCGTCAAGGTCCGGTTCCCGCCTCGCATGTCCTCGTTCGCGCCGACTCAGGCCTCGTGTCTGAAACCGGTCTCACGGCGCTCTCGCTTTCGGTAGCAAGGTCCGCGATCGCGAGGAAAACACCGATGGCCAGGGGCTCGGCCGACACCGAGGTTATCGGTCTTTAATCAGCCGATCGGAAACGAACCGTCGGATAGCCCGCCGCGCTACCGCGCAGCCGGCGCATTCAAGCGTGGTCAAGGCAAACCCCCGGGCTCACCTGATCTGTCTCGGAATGCTCAGACCTGCCGGCCAATCAGCCGGTCCAGCGACCAACGTCCGCTGCCATGAGCGCTGAGATAGGCGAAGACGCCGAACCACACTGTCGAAAGCTGAAAGCCGGTACCACGCGGGATCATCACCAGAACCAGAATGACGATCATTTGGACGAAGAGCATGAAGGCGAGGGGCGGGTCAAAAGCCCGAGCGCAATTGCGACACCGCCGAAAAGCTCCAGGGCGCTGGTCATATAGGCGAGCGGCACGGCCGGCTCGAGGCCCAGGCTCTGGAAAAGCTCGATGTCACGGGGCATGTCACCGTTGAAGAGCTTTTCCCAACCCGAACCAGCTCATGACACCACCCGTCGTGACCCGCAACATCGTGTAGGCAAGGTCCTGAACCTTGCCGTAGAGCGGCGCGAGAACCGGAAACATGAGCGGCAAGTCGTTCTGCGGATGAGGAGCGGACATGAATTCTCCGGAGATTAGGGATGCAAAAGCGGCGCATCCACCCACCCGAAAATCCGGGCTCCGCTATCTATGGATACCCGTCCTGCTTGTCCGATAAACCCTATGTTACGCGGGTGCCCTTCACCCTCACGGTTTAGTGCGCCTCTGTTGAGCGCCACGTAGCATTCGGCGCATTTGCGCCGTGTCTCTCGCCTATTCCGGTAAACGGACAGCTCGAAAATGGCTTGAACCTGCGCCGTGCCGGTCGCCACGACGCAGGTTTGAGCATGAGGGCAGCACGCAATCGTGATGGCGCGCGAGGCATGCTCCGCAGTTGTGCTGTCAGCCTACCGCTGATTCGGAGCAACGAATGCGTGGCTCACGCCCGCACCGCCCGACGGGTGCGGCTTTCGATGATCTGCGCGACCCATCCGGCAAGAGAACCGAGGCCGGTCGCGCCGGCGAGTTCGCTGATGGTTGCCAGCGTCGGCTCGAGGTGCGCTGCAAAGAAAGTGACCAGCCCGATGAAGTAACCGAGGAGGTTGTTCAGCCAGGGCAAGCCTCGCGTGACGATGACGACGGATCCGATCACGAAGACGACCGCTGGCAGCGCCAGTGCGCCGAGCATCGGGGCCAGCAGCGCGACCGCCAGGGTCGAGATCGCGCCGAGCGAAAGTCCGATCACGACGCACACATAGGTCCGCAACCCCTCAGCCGGCGACGGCTTGCGCGTAAAATAGGCGATCCATCCCATGAACATGGCCCAGGGGGCGATCGCGAGCACCAGGCTGAGGCCGGAGGCCATCGCTGCAACGAAGGCTGCGGTGACGGTGAAGATCAGATAAAGCCCGGTGCTGCTCCCGGATCCGGCAGCACCATGGGTCTCTGCATGAGTCGTTTCCTGCGTCATCAGACATTCCTTCCTTGAATGAGCCTAGGTTGTGAGAAGAGGCGTGCGGGTCAGCACATGCCGCCATTTGCCCGGATGACCTGGCCGTTGACCCACGCGCCTTCCGGTCCGGCGAGGAAAGAGACGACACGGGCGATATCTTCCGGTTCGCCGAGCCGTTCGAGGGGGTTCATCTTGGCCATCCGGTCCAGCAATTCCTGGCTCTTGCCGCTCAGAAACAGCTCGGTTGCAACCGGCCCGGGGGCGATCGCATTCACGCGAATGCCGCGTCCGCGCATCTCCTGGGCAAGGACCTGGGTAAGACCTTCGACCGCCGCCTTGGTGGCGATGTAGATGCCATAGGTCGGCAGTCGCATTCCAATCACGCTCGACGAGACGTTGATGATGCGGCCGTCGTTGCGCAGCCATCTCGCCGCCTCACGGCAGACGTTGAACGTGCCCTTCAGGTTTATCGCGATGGTTTCGTTCACGACGTCGTCTGTGATGTCGGCAATCGGCGCAAGCTTCATGATGCCGGCGCTGTTGACGACGACGTCCACGCCGCCGAAGGCTTGCGTGGCCATGTCGAACATTGCCGCAACCGCGCCGGCGTCGCTGACATCCGCCTGGACAACGCATGCGTCACCGCCGCTGCCGATGATCTGGTCCGCGACCACCTTGGCCGCCTCGGTACGCCCCGCATAGTTCACGACAATCTTGAAGCCGTCTCGGGCGAGACCCTTGGCGATTTCCGCGCCAATGCCTCGCGACGCTCCGGTTACCAGTGCGACCTTGTTGCTGTTGCTCATTTGCCAAGCCTTTCAAGCGTGCCGATCTATCGATGCGAGGAGGATACGCTTGGCGTGAGAGGAGAAAAAATTCATAGTTCTCAGACCAACAATGACTGAGAGTATGAGTCATGACATTCGATGCGCGCCTGCTCAGTGGGATCGGTGTGCTGACTGCGGTCGTCGAAGCCGGCAGCTTTGCCCGGGCCGGTGAGGCGATGGGGCTGACCCAGCCGGCGGTCAGCCGCGCGGTCGCGCGTCTTGAGGAGCGCGTCGGCATACGGATCTTCAATCGAAGCGCCCGGGCAATCTCGCTGACGGACGAGGGACGGCACTTTTATGAACGCGTCGCGCCCCTCCTTTCAGCGATCGAGGAGGCGGCAATCATGGCGGGCGGCACCAAAACGCAGGTGCGCGGCAAGCTGCGGGTCAATGTCGATGGAACCTTCGGGCATTTTGTACTCGCCCCGAGGATTAATGACTTTCTCGAGCGCTATCCGGAACTCTCGATCGAAATCTTCGTGCGCGACTCGATCGGCGATTTTGTCGGCGAGGGGACGGATGTCGCCATACGCTTCGGCGAACCTGGCGCCCATTCGTTACATGCGGAGCTGTTGCTGGAAACGCGCGTGTTCACCTGCG
The DNA here is from genome assembly GCF_000799055.1 of Ensifer sp. ZNC0028. Taxonomy (NCBI): domain Bacteria; kingdom Pseudomonadati; phylum Pseudomonadota; class Alphaproteobacteria; order Hyphomicrobiales; family Rhizobiaceae; genus Ensifer; species Ensifer sp. ZNC0028. The sequence goes on along the minus strand of NZ_JTLA01000043.1, from coordinate 5,331 downwards.
CGTCGACGCAATACCTTGAGAGATATGGCAAACCGCAAGTGCCAGCCGATCTCTTTCATGGACACCAGTGCGTCCTCATCCGCGATCCGGCAACCGGGCGTCCCTTTGCCTGGGAGTTTCAGCGCCGGGGCGAAGCCGTACCGTTTGCTGCGAGCGGCCGGGTCACGGTCAATGACACGGGCTCGCTGATTGCCGCCTGCCGCAGCGGCGCCGGCATCGCGCAGCTGCTCGAACTCTATGTCAGGGACGAATTGGCAGGCGGCGATCTGATCCAGATCCTGCCGGACTGGGCGGAGGAAACCTTCCCGCTTCATGCCTATTATCGCCGCTCGGAGTTGATGCCCGCCAAATTGCGGGTCTTTCTCGACTTCGTGCGCGAGATCGTCGCCTAGGCATATCGCGTCGAAGGCAGAGCGCCTTTCAGCGGCCTATCGCCGTGCTCACCGCTATGGCCGCCACCGAACGTGCTCGATCAGCGCGCGCAGCTTCGGCGCCAGGTTCCGTCGATTGGGGAAGTAGAGATAAAAGCCCGCGAATGGCGGGAAGTAGTCTTCGAGAAGCGGCACCAGTTGCCCCGAGGAAACATAGGGCTTGAAGGTTTCCTCCATGCCAAAGGTTATGCCGCCCCCGGCGCAGGCGGTCCGGATCATCAGCGACATGTCGTTGGTGGTGATCTGCGGGTTCACCGCCACGTCGAACTCGCGGCCATCCTTGCCGAATTCCCAGCGATAGGGCGCGATCTGGGGCGACGGGCGCCAGCCGATGCAGCGGTGCTGGGCGAGGTCCGCCGGCAGCAAAGGCCTGCCGAAGCGTTCGATATAGGATGGCGCCGCAACCGCCGTCTGGCGTTGCTCGGCCGATACCGGCACTGCGATCATGTCCTGCTCGATGACCTCGCCAAGCCGCACCCCGGCATCATAGCCTTGGGCCACGATGTCGAACTCCTCGTCCGTGACGGTCACATCGATCTGGATCGTGGGGTAGGTTTCGGCAAAGCTTGCGAGCAGTGCTCCTGAGATGAACCTTTCGGCGATCGAGGACACCGCCAGCCGCAACAGCCCGGTTGGCGCCATGTCCCGGTCTGCCGTGGCGTCCAGCGCCATGCCGACCTCTGCGAGGGCCGGAGCCACGCGCAGGTAAAGTTGCGCGCCAGCCTCCGTGAGGCTGACGCTGCGTGTCGTCCGCTGCACGAGTGCCACGCCGAGCCGATCCTCCAGCCGCCGCAGCGATTGGCTTACTGCTGATCGGGTAACGCCCAGGTGCTCGGCAGCCGCGCGAAAACTCCGCGCCTCGGCGACGGCCATGAAGACGGAGATGGCATTGAGATCGACGGCCATTGGACAACTCAGATTACCGGTGTCGGCATGATTGGGCAGAATGAAGATGCAATCTTTGCCTGCCGATCGACAACCTTCATGGCATCAAACAATGTCACCGCCAAGTTCTGCCGCGGCTGTAATCGCCTCCAGAGGCTTGTTGCGATTGCAAGAGCCCGGCAGCTCCTTCACTTCGTCCCAGCCTCCCGCGCCAGAAACGGCGCAATCTCGCCTTCGCTGACGGTCCGTGCAGAGTTGTGTTCATGGCGGATTACCCAACGGCAACCGTCACACTCCCAACCGAGTTGAGAACGATCAACGATCGCCGTCACTGTGCCATCATTCGTTTCGAGCCGTGCGACGAATTCGAGCGTTGTCGACGCAGCGCGCTCGCCGACGATCGCATCTGGTCCGTCGGAGACGGCGTGTATCGCCGCGCGCATGTTGTTGAACGGGCCTTCCCACATGGCCCCGTAGTCAGCCGCGCGGCGCGGCGTCCGGAAGTTCGGCGCCAGATCGTCGTAGAACACGCCCTCGCCATCGAGGTCGTAGTAGCGTCCGAGCTTGTCGGCGAACTTGAATGCCGGATCCTCGGGTGCGCGCTCCCAGCCTTCGAGGATCCAGCTTCTATGCAGTTCCGCCGGCCCGTCCGGCCCGGCTGCTGGGCAGGCGGGCGGTGTCTCCTGTTGCGCAAAGGCGGTCCCCGTCGCCAGCATCCAGGATGCTGCCAGGGCGAACATGTTGAACTTCATGGGTTTGGTCCTTGTCTATTGTATTGCCGCGGCGGGAGACACATGGCAGCCACCTTTAGATCAAGGGATCGGGCGATCCTGGCTGCTGCAACCTTCGTGTTCTCCCTTCCGTCGTCACCTTTCGCGGTAAAACACCATGCCGCCGTGATGCAGCACGCCGTCGATGAACGCGCCATCGGCCGTGAAGCCGGTGTCGTCCCAGTAGTCGATCTGGTTGCCGGTCACTTCGTAGCGCCCCTGATAGGCGCTCTTTCGGTTTCCGCGCGCCTCGTCGTAGCGACCGTTCGGCAGCAGTTCCTGCCGGATCCGCCCGTCCTCAGTGACCCACATGCCGACATAGGGATGATCTGCTTGCTTGCTCTGTGCTTCGCTGCTCACGGCGTCCTCCGCGACGGCTTGACGGGAGATCGGCGCATCGAGGGACGCCAGACCGGCAATAAGGGTGGCGGCGGCAAGTTTGGGGAGATTGTTCATGGCTGCTCTCCCGCAGGCTTGTCCTTGCCCGCATCGGCCCGTTCGGCAAAGAGCTGTGACAGCGATTGCGACGCAGCAATGGCCCGCGGAAATCCGGCTGGAACGGTCACCATGTAGATGACTTCCTTGAGCTCATCCTCGGAAACGTCGACGTTGAGCGCGTATCCGGCATGGACCTTCATCAGGTCGGTCAGTCCCATCGCGGCGAAGGCGGCGACCGCCGCCAGTTGCCGCGTCCTGTTGTCGAGTCCCGGGCGAGACCAGACGTCGCCGAGGGCATAGGCCTCGGTCGCATCGGCAAGGAAAGGAAACTCCTGCCGCATCCGTTCCAGGTTGGGCTGCGTCACGCCATTGTTGAGCGTCCGGATGACGGCAGCGCCGCGTTCGCGACGCTCCTCCAGGGATTGGGCGAAGGCGACCTCCGGCGAAAGGCCCAGGAAAACCGCCGCACCCGCGGCCGCGAATTGCGATTGAATGCGATCAAGCATGTTTCTCTCCTCGATAGAGGGCTGTGCGGACGTCCAGCCGTCGCAAACGCCGTCATTGCTCCGGCTGTTCGACGCCGGGTGGAAGGCGCGGCAAGCGCGCGTCCTGTCCGCGTCTGTTGAATTGGGGGAGGCACTGCCGTTTGGAGCGCCGAAAATCAGCGGGCCTTGCCCTGTTCTCCTCCGTCTTGCGTTGCGGTATCGACGCAAAAGGTAGGCGGGAAGGACTGGAACGATAAGCCGCCGATTTCGATCCGTACTGGTGAGCCTGGCTAACCAATCGCAATACTGTTCGACGGCACGACCATCGCAACCGTGTCAGTTATGACAGGTACATTTTGGTTTCTCGGGCACGGGACCTTTGGCGCAATTGGGACGGCGCCACGCCACACTTTGATCTCGAGATTCCCTACAAGAACACCCCAGCCTCGCGGCTCAGCGTATCGATCAGCAGGCGGACACCGGGCAGCATGCCGCGGCTCGCAGGGTAGATCAGCGAAATATCCAGCCCGGGCCCGGCCCAGCCAGGCAATATCTCAATGGCGGTCCCCTCGGCAACCATTCTGCGGCCGATGACGGTCGGTAGGCGGCCGATGCCGATCCCGGCCTCGATGGCCTCGGATATGGCCCGGACGCTGTTGGCGCACATGCGCGGCCTGAACTCCACCTTCACCGGGTACTGCGTTGCATGGTGGAGTGTCCAGACCTGGCTTTCGCCCGGTACGATCTGCTCGCCGATCAGCGGATAGGCCTTGAGATCGGAGGGGAGCGACGGCAGGCCATGCGCGGCAACCAGCGCAGGTGCCGCAAACATAGACGCCTCGGTGCGGCCGATCTTGCGGCCGATCAGGGACGAGTCCTTGAGCTTGCCGACGCGCACGGCGAGGTCATAGCCTTCGGCAACGAGATCGGCATGGCGGTCCGAGACGTCGATCTCGCAGTGCAGTTTCGGGTTCGCCGCGGCGAAACGCGCCACGACCTTGCCGAGACCCGCCTCGACCAGCACCGACGACATCGACAGCCGGAGCCTGCCGGAAGGTTCTGCGGCCGCTTGGGCGGCTTCGTCCGTCGCCCGCTGCAGGGCATCGACGATCAAACGCCCGTGGACAAGGAAGCGCTTGCCGGGCTCGGTAAGAGACGAACGTCGTGTCGTTCGCGCGATCAGCCTGACACCGAGATGCCCCTCCAGTTCGGCCACGCGCTTGCTGACGGTCGCCAGAGGGATGCCCATCGAGCGCGCCGCGGCGGTGAAGCTGCCCATTTCCGCAACGCGGGTGAAAATGACCACGGCCTCGACCGGAGGAAGGCGCTCCACGGTCGAAGCGGCAATCATCCTATTATCTACGGTCATGGATTCTAATTCCAAATCTAGAGAATTATCCCGCCAAGAGGGATAATCTACCTTCTCCGCATGAACCAGATGTTTTTCACGTTCCGCGCCTTGGACCGGAGTTCGCTGCCGATTCCGAACCTCAAGTCCTGGCGGCCGTCGGAGACGTCACCATTTCCGTCAGGAGACCCGCATGCCTCTCAATGTCAGGGAATTTGCCGCCATGTCGCTGTCCACCGCCTTGCTCACCGCTGAAACCGCGTCGTCAGAGTTGCAACGACCGCCTGCCATCACGGCCATCGATCTGGTCGATCCTGAACTGCGCCCGATCCTTGAACAGATCCCGCCGCTCGACCTCGGCATGGACAATCTCCAGATGGTTCGCGGCGCCCCGTTCCCGCCGGCGCTGTCGCCGCCGGCCGTGCAACCGCAGGACCGCTTCATCGTGGGCGATGAGGGGAACTCCAAACTGAGGATCGTCGTTCTCGATCCGGCGCCGGAACGCACGGACAAACCGGCGATCCTGCATCTCCATGGTGGCGGACTGGTCGTCGGCAAGCCTGAGGTGGCCATTCCCGAACTGCAGCAACTGTCTGCGGAACTGGGTGCGCTCATCGTTTCGGTCGACTATCGCCTGGCGCCCGAGCATCCTTTCCCCGCCGGACTTGACGATGCATACGCGACGCTCGGCTGGCTGCATCAGGCCGCGGCCGAGCTCGGCGTCGATCGGAAACGGATCGCCATGATGGGCGAGAGTGCCGGTGCCGGTCTTGCCGCTGCCGTCTCGCTCCGGGCGCGCGACCGCGGCGAGTGGCCGATCCGTTTCCAGTTGTTGCGTTATCCGATGCTCGACGACCGCACTGCGCTGCGCTTGCCACCGGCTCACGTCGGGGCCTTCATCTGGAACGCGCTGTCGAATGCTTTCGGCTGGACGGCCGTCCTCGGGCGCGAGCCGCTGATGGCGGAAGCACCGG
>NZ_JTLA01000042.1:0-20168 GCF_000799055.1 Ensifer sp. ZNC0028 | reverse complement strand
GCGAAGACGGCATCCTCGTCGAAAACGGCAACATCGACGCCCTGGCCGCCGCCCTCTCCAACCTGATGGCCGACGGCCCCCTCCGCGCCCGCCTCGCCGAGAACGCCGAAGCCAATGTCAGGCGCTACGACGCCGATCATATCCTCACCCAATGGGACGCGATCGCCCTGTCAGCACTGGAACACTCGGCGGGACGCAAACCCCAAATCCTGCGCCATCCTTGCCTTCGACTAGACGCCTAATGCTCACGCGGGGAGCACTGTTGCCAAGGGCGACGTGCGCGTGAGACATGGCGAACAGGTGGCTCGTCACTGTTGCGAGCACAGACACGAAATAGGTGCACTCAATTACGGAAAGTCGCGGTTCGGTCGATCTGCGATTGTCGAGGAGGACCCAATGTAGATCAACTGGTACATCATTGCGTGCACCTACGAGGTCATCTCGTGGGCGCCTGTCGCCAACGGGATATCCGGGTCGGAGGTCCGCAGTATGATTTCGGCATCAGTCGAGAAACGCTTCAGGGGCAGACGTATCCCACCTTGCATCGAATCTTTTTTGATAAGGGTGGTGCCTACACAGCAACGGAGGACTAAGATCTCTGCTCTCAATCATTCGGTATGCCGGAAGCGTTTGTCGCGACCCTCATACGCGACTATTTATGCACATTGCATTCCCAACGCGTGAAGCACCAACTGCCCAAGATTGACATCTATGGCGAGCAGTTGTTCGTCGTTGCCAAGACCGCACACCTCGAAGGCGAAAAGATCGCCTACGGACAGACTGCGCTGTTCGTCGGGCGGCAGGGTTCTGCAGGGGTACACACCGAGCTTCGCGCGCGGCTGTAGGCCTCGCCGCAACTGATGCAGATGCTGGTCACGTTTCTCGAGCGCGATGAGATCCGTCGTATTTTCCGTCTGCGTCGCCAGGTCATCTTGTTCCAACGCATTGTCGGGCCGATGGCGGAGTTCGTCGGCAAGCTGGCAAACCTCGATCTTCCTTGCATCGACGATCATGCCAAGCCCTATTTCCGTGACGTGCTCGACCATGTCAGCCGCGTCGACGTGCGGATCCCAGTCGCGCCTTGCCCGTATCGCCGCTGGCACAAAGGCACCGGGCGCAAAGCAGTTCGTGCTTTTCCGCAAAGGCGGCAAACAGCCCGCGCGCTGTTTCCGCTTCGATCTCGCCGCGCAACGCGGCGCTACAGGCATTGAGGGCCGCGCGGTGCGCCGCATCTCGATGCCCGTGAACGCATGCTGCGAGGGGTCGACGTGCTTGCCAATGCGGTAAAAGTCACGCTCAGGCCCAAGGGGCGTAATGTCGTTATCAACAAGTCGTTCGGCGCGCCGCGCATCACCAAGGATGGTGTTACCGTCGCCAAGGAAGTCGAAACACGTTCGAGAACATGGGGAGCAAATGCTTCGCGAGGTGGCCTCCAAGACAAACGATCTCGCCGGTGACGGCACAACCACGGCCACCGTGCTCGCCCAGGCGATCGTCAAGGAAGGCGCGCCGGCGCTTGGGACTGGACTGCGGCAGAGCACAAAAAGCACTTTACGGTCGGCCGGACATCTAGCTTGCCAGGAGGACGACGACACCCACGGGGTGATAGAACAAAAGAAGATGAGCAAGAGTGAAATAAAAAGCGTGGCCATATGAGCTCGTGGCGCGCTCTTGTCGCTGGACTTCCGGGGAAACCAATGCTGGTTTCGCAACCTTCGCTTCAGGTGTCACGGGAACGGACGGATTGATATCGAAGAGCCTGGCATCGACACTTGTGCGAACATAGACATCGTAGTCGTTGATCTGCAGGATGCCACCATCGGTGGGCGTATAAAGCTGCGTTCCAAACAGAGCCAGCCTTTCGTGGGGTGAACAGGACCATTGATCGCTGAGCGTTGAGAGTTTTTTGGTTCCTTCCCTCGGAACGCACGTTACGAATTTAGTCCCACCAAGATCCCTCTTGCCAAACGGGCCCTCCAGTTGACGGCTATCCTCGGTTGATCTTGGCACGAGCGTATAGCTCGCTCCTACGGTATCGGCGCCGTCCTCTGTCCACCTCACGTCTTTGACGTCGAAGGCCGCTTCATACCATTTCCCGTCAGAGCCCTGCTGGCGGAACGCGAGGTAGTGAAAGTCGGCACCTTGGTTGTCGTTCTCGGGCACGTGTATACAGCCATCAAAGAAGCCGGCTTGAGGCTTAATCTCCCACCAGCCGTCCGCTACCCAGCCGCCCCAAGCGCCACTGTAGATGACGGCGACTCTCACCGGCGCATTCCCGATGTTCGATATACACAGACGATTGCCCGAAGCCTTCACCTCATCGACTGGCCAGCAGTGGAACGAAATGGCGAGAACAAATAACCGAAAAAATACGAGCCACGGTGTAGCGCCAGGTATGGTCATCGTCCGTCTCCGTCCGCACGCTGGGACGAAAGTATCGCCTGACGGGACCAGTCGAACAATTCGCCTATTCGATCTAGCCTTTTGCCCGCCTGACGTGCCTCGGTGAAGGCTCAGCCTGTAAAACATGCATTCATAACCAAACCCGACCGCGCGGTTTTCGTAGGTATCCAATTGGCCCACAATCGTCGCAGAAAACCGATTATCGCTTACGTTCCTCGTAGGTGCAGGCGCGTCCATGCGGTGTCAGCGAGCATCTGAACCGTCTCTGTCGGCGTCATAATGACGGCGTCGGCGAATTCAGCCTTCATTCGTAGGCGCCAAAAGCTCGCGTCGGCGGTCACAAAGACGTCGCGCTTTGCGTTTTCATGTGACCAGTACGCCTGAGCGGCGCCCAGGCAATTGCGCCACTTCCATGCCGCCGGACTGTGAAGATCCTTAGGATCAAGCCCGTTTATCGCGGCAAAGTCGGTCCAGCGGAGAGGCATTGTGGGGAAAAGCGTTTTAAAGATCAGCCGCTCCCGAAATACCGCGGACTCGTCGCTCATGATGCCGAAACCGTGGAAGGAGAGCCCGTGTCTTGCGATGGGTTTTAACAGCGTGATGTCATCAAGGCCGATCGCGATCAACCTTTTCTGAAAGTCGGCAAAGCGATTGAGGTGGCCGCCGCCGGGCTGATGTTCGAAGGCGCTCGAGGCCAACATGGCCAGATCTGCTTCTCCGCACCTTGCCGCTTCAATCAGCATGCCGACGGCACCTTGAACTGGCCCGCGCTCGTCGGGACCTGCGAGACAGTTGGGATCAAGTGTAAGGCGCTGCATCGGGCCACCGCGTGTTTCAGTCATCACGCAAGTTACCGGCGCAGCACTTTTAGGCAAGGCCTTGGCGGGACGATCGAGCCTCTCTCGCCGACGGAAGCTGATAGCGGCTGCTTCCCGACGGTTGCTGACGATATTCGCAAAGAGCGGCGGCAGCGTTTGAGGAAGCTTGTTTGGCACCCGCAATTGCGCGAACTGGTTTTCGAGCAGCTGAAGGCGCTTTGATCCCCGTGCCGGGGGCCGCGGCACTTCCGTTGTGAACCTAACCCATAGTGTCTACTTCCACTTCCGTGAAAAAACGGCACTATGTAGAGTTCGGGATCTAAACATCTGACCTCTAAAATCAGCATCTTTTGACGCATAGCGCCAGTTCAGTCCGACAAGCGAAACTCGCCCTGCTCAGTGGAGGATTCGACAGATGATTGGCTTTGACTTGCCGAGGATTGCCATGTGGAGCCTCTTGGCGGGACTTGCGTTCGGAGATGCTAACGCGGCTGATCCGGTTGATCAGTGTAGACGATTGGCTGGATCTGTCGACGAGCCGAACAACAAAGAGCGGATTGGGGTCGACCTTCCATTTATCGATACGTCCGCGGCTACGACAGCTTGCGACGAGGCAGCGCGTTTAAACCCGGAAGATCACGAAAGCGAATTTCGGCGAGCCCGCGCCTACATGGCGCCGGGCCCCAAGCAGGATATCCGGTTTGCGCTGTATACGTTCTCCAACGCCGGCGGGCTGGCGAGACGAAACGAAGGGGCGATCGGCAAGGATGTATCCGACTGGTACCGCCAGGCTGCCCGGAAAGCTGTCACGCCAGCGACATATGAGAAGGCGGCAAAGGCCGGCGATCTCGAAGCACAGCTCGTTCTGGCATACCTTCATCAGGAGCCACGTTTCGGCGCTCTTGATGAGGCGAAAAGCGAAAAGTGGATGAAGGCGGCCGCCGGGCAAGGGAATTCAAAGGCGCAATGGTGGATGGGCCAGAAGGCTGAGGCGCGTGGAGAATTCGAAAAGGCGCGGGAATGGTACCAGCTAGCAGCGGACCAGAACGACCCGTCCGGCTACTTCAGCATTGCAATGCATCACAAGCTGGGAAAGGGTGTGCCGGAAAACAGGGCCGAGGCCGACCGCTTGTTTGAGATTGCTGCGGAACTTGGAAGCAAGACTGCGGCCGAGCATTTGGAGACAGCCACACATTCGCGTCGTGAACGCAGCCTGATGGCTGATGGAAAGACGGTAGTCGTACCTGCCGACTACACGGAGCCGGACGAGCGAGAGATCGGGCTGGCCTTCATGCGGGCCTACGCCCGATATGGAAAGCAAACTGGATTTCGCAGTTTCACCTATGGCCTGTTCGCTGACACGGCGTGGGAGATCGAGATCAACGGGATGGACAAGGAAGGCTGCGTCAAAGGCGGGCAAGGCTACACATGCGCTTTCGTGGCAGATCTGACCTATCGTCGCTCGCGCGAGATGATCTCCGCGCTCGGCAACACTTTACAAGGTCAGGTGATGAGTTCGGCCGCCGACATGATGACGCGGAACGGGTCCAAGCGGCAGGAAGAAGTTTTCATTCTGGGATCGGAAGGGTGGTACTCGCCAACGCTGCAGATGCAGGCGCAGAAAGGAATGGTTGCTGCGATGGGAACTGTTGCTGAGGCCGTGGGCGGCACGGTATGCGGTCTAGATGAGGTTAGCGGTGGCGAAGGCTGCTGAGGACCTCTGTATGACCCAATGCGGTCACCACCGGCGACTCCGCCAGGAGGCCTGCACAATGGCGTCGAAAAGCACCGTTTCTGCTGTTTCTGAACCGCCGGGCAGCGCCAACCGCCTCATCAGCGCCGCCCGAAAAAACGGAAGGCGCGGAACGCAGTGGCTCTACTCCGGCGACAGGCCCTGCTGGCCGCCGCCAAAGTGTAATCCGGGCGCCGTCAGAACCGGCATTTGGCTACGCTGTCTTATCCTGCTGCTTTCAACTTTATTCGCCCTGCCGCCCGGGGCGGCGCTGGCCGAGGCGCCGCCGGAATTTCGCGGCACATGGAGGACCCAGTGCGACGATCCAGGCGCGCCCCGCATGACAGTGACGGCAAGCACGATCACCCTTCAGGTCGGGGGACAGGAACACCGCTACGCCAGTGTCGAAGGAAGCTATTCTTTCGTCGGCGGCGCGAAGTCGGCGGGCGAAGGCCCGTGGCTTTTGACGAGCAAGACGCTCGGCGCGCCGTACGAGTTTATCGCCGGGCCGCCTATAGGCGGTTTCTTGATCCTCGAAGAGAACAACCCAAAAGCGGATCGCGCCGTGAGGGCTCTGTTCGGTAGGAAACTTTACCGCTGTGGCGGCAATGAGATTGAAAACCAGGAAGCCGCTTCCACGGCGACCGAGGGAAACCGCTGGACCGCGAAGCGCGAGTATGGGGGCGTGACTATCGCCGCGACGGCCCACGACGGCCGCTCGCGGCTGACAGGCGCTTGCGACAGAAAACTGCTTACACAGGGACTATGGATGTCATTTTTCCACGATGACAAGGCGATGCGGCGTGAAAACGGACGCCGCGAAAGTCTGGAATTCGAAGTAACAGGTACCTCCGGAGCGCAGTCGTTCCCGGCAATGGTGGAATACGCCGCTCCGGACGATGGATGGGTGATGATCGGGCCGCTGCCGGCTGCCTTCCTTCACGCTTTCGCGCGGGGCAAGTCCTTAACTGTCCGGCACAGTGAAGGGCAGGCGCTCGGCATTTTCGCGCTTAACGGTTCGGCTCACGCCGTGACGACGATGCGGGCGGTATGCGGCCTGTAGCGCACGCGCATATCCCCCAGCCCTCGCCACCGCTAGATAAAAGTTGCGGCGCACGCCATCTCGCATCCAGGCAGCAGAGATTGTGGTCGAGCGGCATGACGGGAAATGCCGCAGGGTCGCCGCCGAAGCTTTCGTTGCTGCGAAAGCGCGCGGATAACCCATTCCAGACGATACATTATGCGACTTCGGAGGCACCGAACGGGAACATCGGGCGAACAGGTCTCTCGCCCCTCTCTCGACAGACAAGCTAGGGTACGGTCACCCTGGCACCGACGCGACATTGCGCGTCAGGTACTGGCCCTCGTGCCGACAAACCAAATAATGCTGGACGTGCCTATCAAGAAGCAGATCGCGGATGCAAAGAAAAACAGGGCGCGCCAATAATTGAGCCGCTCGGCAACCACCGCGCTTAGTAAGAATTTTCGTCTTTCCTCCATGGCCTTCCACTGTGCACCCAAATCTTCTTTCAAAGAAGCGTTCAGATTTGGGTCGGCCTGTATCTCAAGTAGAAAATCTCGCGCTGCCTGGCTCTTCTCCCTCTCTCGGATATCCCCATTGTAAATCATGATCACGATCTTGGATCCAAACGCGAATATGAGACCGAGAAAGTAAATCCACATAGGAACCGTTGGAATGGAGAACTTTACTTCGGATATCATTCCCGCCACTGCCGCCAAAGTAGCCGTAAGCGCTGTTCCGTTTGCACCGAACAGAATTGCGGTATCGTCTTCAACATAAAAGAATTTCACTGTGGCCATTTTTTATACACCTGCCATCTAGGTACAATTTCCCCGTGAGCAACATTCCTGACTTCCCTTACAATCGCGAGCGAAACGCATCGATCATTGCCCTGGAGACATCGCCGGGATGGCAGATTGGGGCAGCACCTCCGGGTTTCGAGTACGCGCTCCTGCGCCCACAGCGTCGTCCGGCCCGATCACGACTTTCTGGGCAAGGGCACGATCCGCTGTAGCCTGAAATCGACTCGGCGATGATGCGCTGTACAATCACAGAATCGGAAATGCGCGGGACTTTGATTGGCTCTTCACGAGATGCCTCTACGGATGCGGGTGTATCGCGTTTCGGCTCTGAGCGCGGCTTATCGGTACTTAGGAGATGCGATGCGATCCAACCCTCCCGCCGAGTGAGATTGTCTTGGACTCGCGACCACTCTCCATCGACCGAAAGCAGGCGGACCGCTCGACCCGCATCATACCGATCAAGGATCGAAAACGTTCTTCCCGGTCCATCACGTAGGGCGACGCGCTTGCCGCGCACGAAAACCGTAGCGACCACTTTCTCCATGTTTGATCGTCCAGACGGCACAGAGAACTGGTCTTCCTGAGGCGTTGCCGCAGCAGGTTGCGCGCCACTGCCGGCCACGGGTATCTCCTCACGTGCGTCAAATGTTGTTGAGGGCAGCCGGGATTCATTGACTGCGGCCCGCTCATCGCCAACTGAGCCAATCCAATAGATGACTACTACAACCACGGCCGCGCCAACCAGAAATCGCCGCATAAGATCCCCCGCCCCTGGGTTGTATCATTCACTCTTTGCTCTAGACGGCAAGCCCACGCGATCACCGCGCCGTTAACCGATATGGCTTTTTTGTGTTGCAACTTGAATTTGATCAATGTTCTCTGAATATGAACAGAGCCTGGGAGCACCAATTTGCCGAGTCTTAAGTTCGGCTTCGTCCGCATGCTGGCCTTCTGCTTGGCCATTTCGCTTGGGTTTGATCCGGCGTTGGCCGGGACAAAGAAATTTGGTCCTTTTTCGTTCGAGGAGAGCGACCCAAGCGTCATCACACTCAGCGGCGAAATCGACCTCTATTCCGCACTGAACTTCAGGCGGGCGCTTCACGCTTCGCAGAAAGCTAGATTGCTGGTGCTGGACAGCGTCGGTGGCGCAGTTCAGATGGCACTCTTGATTGCGGATGACGTGCACGAGCGGCGCCTCTCCACCTTTATCCCGAAGGGAAAAGGTTGCTACTCGGCGTGCGCCTTCATTTTCATGGCGGGTGTCGAACGGCAGGTGGACGGTGAGCTTGGCGTCCACCAGATCTCAAGTGAATCGAACGACCTGGTGAGCGCACAGCTGTCAATCTCCGATATCATTGACATGCTCGCTCGCTTCGACACGCCGCCGGAGGTGATGACGACGATGTTCAAGACACCGCCGTCACAGATGCATGTGTTCTCAAGCGAGGAAATTGGCCGCTACAAACTCAACCGTAAGGGCACGGCGACGACATCCACCGAACAGCTGCCGACACCCCCGATCGTCACGTCCGAAGGCGGCGCCCCACCTTCAACTGCAAACTCGATCGCAGCCTCCCCTGAACCAAATATCCAAGTTGGTGGTACAAACCCTTCGCCTATCGTTCACAGTCAAAGCCAAAAATTGTCGGCGATCGAGGAGTTTGCTCGTAAACCGACACGTATCGCCGTCTACACCGGCCTTGACCTGTTTGGTGATGACCTCACCTCGAAAAGAACGGTCGACGTCGCCGAATGCGCCACGAGCTGTCTGGAGATGAACGGCGCTTGTAAGGCGTTCACCTTCAATGCAAATCCGAAGATTGTGCGCGGCCCGAACTGTTTCCTAAAAGCAAACGAAGGTCGAGCCGATGGCAATTCGGTCGCGATCTCGGGAAAATTCCTGGCGAGCGCGGACCCAGATCCCACGTCATTCAGCATGGGCACGATCGACCCAAAGAAAGCACTATTCGAGGACGTCGATCTGCCTGGAGGCGATCTCGGCGTCCGCGCGTCGATCTTGAACGCAACGCCTCTTCAGTGCCGACTGGCCTGCATCGACAATGCCCGGTGTGTCGCCTTCACCTACATCAAAAAGAAGCGGGAGTGCTGGATGAAGGGTGCCGTTGGGACACCTCTCTTCAAAGCCGGCATGATTTCCGGGGTGAAGAGTTTTCAAACGTTCGCACCGGCGAAAGTCATAGGGCTCGACTGACCGGCTGCCAACGGGGCGAACCTCTACGCCTTGAATAGAATAGAACTGCAGACCACGTCTTGCGCCGGCTTACCGCACTGAACAACGCCTGTGAATTGTACGCATTCCGACTCCTGCCCGTCTGGCGAAAGAGCGCCTCCCCATATAAAACTAGGGTTGCATTTTACTGGCGACGAGGGGGAGGTCATGGGACTTGAAATGCTTGCCGGCGCCTGGAGACTCCTGGGCGTAAGATTGGAGAGCGGCTGGGAGATAGTCGAACCGGTGGGCTGGGACCCCGCAAATGGTCAAAAGGCAGATCATTACAATGGCACAGGCGGCCACTTCTCTGTTGCATATATAGCCGAGAAGGAAGGAAAGCGCGCTTTCTTAAAGGCAATAGATCTTTCGTCCGCGATGGGAGCCGTAAACGTCCTGAAAGCGCTGCACGAGATTACTTCAGCTCATAATTTTGAGGCGCGTTTGCTCCAGATCTGCCAAGGCGGTCACATGGATCGCGTCGTAGTCGCACTGGAAAGCGGCCAAGTCTCGGTCGGCCCGAACCTTCAAGATGCTGCTCCCTACCTTATATTCGAACTGGCTGATGGGGACGTCAGACGACGCATTCAAAAGGTCAACTCCGCGGGCCGCTTGGCATGGTGGCTTCGGGCCATGCACCACACGGCAGTAGGTATCAGTCAGCTTCATTCGCGACGAATTGCTCATCAGGATTTAAAACCCTCCAACGTCCTGAGTTTCGGACAGAAGGAGGACTTCCGTGTCGCTGATCTAGGGCGCTCTGTGTGCGATGGGACAGCGGGTCCACATGATGACCTAACTTTTTCTGGAGATTGGGGATATGCGCCACCGGAGATCTTGTATGGCCACATCGATCCAGATTTTGCGCGACGCCGGCTCGGCTGTGACCTCTACCTTCTTGGAAGCATGATTTTCTTTTTTGCCACCGGCTTCGGGTGCACGCAGCAGCTCCTAACTCGATTGGATGTGGCACAGAGGCCACTCAGCGTTCGGGGAACTTGGAGAGGTGACTACGAGATGGCACTCCCAATGCTGCAGGCATGCTTTACGGACATGTTAGCAGAGTTGGAGGGTAGCCTTCCGGGCCCCTTCCATGAAGAGCTAATCAAAGCCGCTTCGGAACTATGCAATCCTAACCCTACGCTTCGCGGCCACCCGCTTGACAGAGTCACTTCCGGTAACCAGTTCTCACTTGTCCGGTACGTGTCTTTGTTTGACAAACTCGCAAAGAAGGCTGAAGTACTCTTTCGGCAAGATACAGCAATATGATCACCCCAGATGACGAATTGGCATCACGCCATACGATACCACGCTGGCTGTCGATCAAGGGCTCGATAGCAACAGGCGAGTTCACGTCGTTTGCGTCTGCAGTGAAAGTTCCGATTCAAGCGGACTTGCTGAGGAACGCTCATACGTTTCTGGACAACGAGTTTGAAAAGCGGAAGACCGTTTGGCTCGAAACGCGCAACTGGTATGACGCCGAAGAGCTTGTGTCTTTTGCCCTAGTGGCGAACACGTGGAATGATGGAGTTGTTCTGGAAGCCGCGAAAAGCCTGCTGCGCAGTGATGTTTCAAACGAGTCAGTTAAGAAATTCGCGCAGCGCTTCATAAACGGTGCGCTTGTCCCGAGCCTCTCCGCGCTGCCAATCAGCGAAGCGGGGATGCGCCTGGAGATCGCGAAACGCAAGAGACTGCTTCGCCTGAATCCGCGAGACGCTCTTCGTCTTACTGAAACAGCGCTCCTACATGCGAACTTAGGGCAGCTCAAACCCAGCGAAGCCCTCATCGAACGTGCACTAATTCTCTCACCCGACGATCGTTATGTCCTCAGGTCAGCCGCAAGGTTTTTTGTTCACGCAAATCAGCCCGACCGCGCGATATCGGTGTTGTCGAAATCTGGACGTACGCTCGACGACCCATGGCTAAATGCTGCCCTACTCGCAACCGAGGCCGCACATGGAAAATCCCCTAGGGGTTGGAAACGCGCCAAGGCGCTATTGAGGGACGGTCGCTTCACAGACCGAGACGTCTCAGAGTTAGCTGCTCAGATGGGCACCCTAGAAATCGATGGAGGATCACGGAAGCTGGCGCTACGCCTACTCCGTAAAAGTGCGATCAGCCCCACTGAAAACGCTATCGCCCAGATCGCTTGGGTGGGCACTCATTCCCATGTGTTCCAACCTGAAGAGTTTTTGACGGACCTGTCGCTCTCTCATGAAGCTTCTGCCAGATCAGCCTACCATAACGGCGCCTGGTCAGACGCCCTAGCCGAGAGTGAGGCATGGCACGATATTGAGCGATTTAGCACTCGTCCCGCTATATTCGGATCATTTGTTGCGTCTATTGCGGCGACGTCCATCGCACGCGGAGTGGCCCTTGCCGAGGCCGCGCTTGTAGCAAATCCCGCGAATTCGTCTCTATTGAACAATCTGGCCGTATTGAGAGCATATCAGGGAGACGTCGATGCGGCACGTCTCGCTTTGGACAAGGCAATTGCAAGCTCACCGGCATTAACACCGTCACTTTTAGCGACAAGTGGGTTAGTCGCATTCAGAGCAGGCAATGTCACCGAAGGAATGGAAAAATACCAAGCAGCGATTGATAAGGCCGTTCAATCTAAGAACGGTGAGGAAGCTCTTCGGGCTTACTGTTTTCTGGGCAGGGAGGTCTCTCGTGTTGACCTAGAGCTCGCGGGGGATTTCGTCCAGAACATTGATCGCGTCATTGAACAATATACAAAACGTGGGCAGTCGCCGTCCAAGGAAATTACCATTATCAGGGACGAACTTGCGTCAGCCAAGCTCTCGTTTGTCGACCGCAGTTGGGGATCATTGAGCAACATCGACATCACAAAGGTAATGGACTTCTTGTCTGTTGACCAAAATTGAGGTCAGGCGCAGTGGCGATTATGGAGTCTCGCCTACTCGCAACCGATGGAGAGATCACGCCAGTCCTTGGCGCCGAAACGATAGCACTTGCGAAGAAATGCCTGAGCGAATTCAATCGACGGAGAGACGAGTGCCATATTGCCGACTGTGCGAATTCCGCTGTGATCATCATTAATGATCCAAAAACACGACTTTGCCGCAACTGCCAGATCCAGGAAGACAAGCGTTTCGAATCTGAGCGCACCGGACCGACGGCCGGATCGCACGGCGTCCCGTGCCGAAAATCGCACCCAGAAATCTCAAATTGAGCGCCATCACCTGCCGGAAGGGGCGCATTCTCGCGATTAACTGCCTAGCGACACCGTCATCCCTTCGTGCCTAGTGGTCCACGGGTTCTTTTGAACCCGCAGGGATCGGTTTTAAGTTCTTTACCTGTTGTAGCAAGCCAGTGCCGACGACGAGCGCATCCCTGATCACATTGTCAGGGATGACTTGGCCATGTGCCGCAGCGTTCGCAGTGTTGAAGAAATCGAAGCTTGGCGCGAGTTTTGTAGCCGCTGGATACTGCCTGATAATCATATCGGCGAGTTGCCGACTAGTCAGATATTTCGCGTCCTTTCGGCTGTTATAGATGTCGAGATTCTTCCCCACGGCGAGGCGCATCTCTCTCTCTAGGTCCGTTCGGAGCAGAATTAGGCTTTCGAGTGGTGTAGTCGCGCGCACGGGTGCCCCCTCTACAGGAGGAAAGTGATCTTCCTCAGGAACGGTCGGGAACTCCATTTCTTTAGTATCGACTGCCGCAGGCACCGGGACACCTAATCCACGAAGCGCAGCATCCATGCTCTCGTTATACAGCCCCAGATAGATGTTATTGGAATTGCTATTCACCGAACTGAGCGAATTAGTCAGCGTGGCTTGGATCATCTGTAAATGCTTGATGTCGGCTTGCGCAGTGTCAGCCTTTGCCTCGGCCGTCTCTGCTTTGGCTTTCACCGCTTTGATTTTGGCTTCGAAGGACAGAAACTGAAAAATCTCGATCTTCTGCGCAAGCGGGACGAGGAAGAATAAAATCGCTAGGATCAGGAAAATGTAATGGCCCTGCTGCGTGATGTCGGGCGGAGGGAAGAAGGGCCACAGACCGGCACCAAGGAAGTAAGCCGCAGGAAGCCAACATACACCAATGATAATGTTTTCGCGCGTCATGAAAACCAAATGAATGGATAGGAAGGGACACTGGAAGGTTGTAGGAACGTATCAAAATCGGATTGCGACGTATATAGCATCTGGCAGATGCCATCGGAACTGCTGCCCTGCGCAATGCCTGTTCCCATTCCGCTTCCGGCTAATACGATGCTTGCCGCATGCGAGCCGAGCGCGCAGACGCCGTGCGCTTGACGCAATCACAAGCAGTAAATTCGATAGGATACGAACCCGGCGGTTCGGGTGTGCTCGACGCAATCGTTCAGGATCTCGACGATGTAAAAGGCACGGAAGCATTCGGAGCATCTCCGGTACGGCCCGCTCGACGACGGCAACTCCCGATTCAAGGGTGTCCCTCGTTGAAGAAACGTCGCCTGTTTGAAGTCTACCGTCGAGCGAATCGATATGGACTTCCTCAAGGAGGTGACTGCAGCTATAGGGGCATGGATATATACATTCATTTCGGTGCCTTATGATACGAACAACTGGAATCGCCATTATTCAGCATCGCGAAAGCGGCAAAATCTATGAGATTTCCAGTGACGACCTCCAATTTGAAGATGTGTCCAGATATGAGCGTGATATGGGGGCCGAGGTCCTGTGGACTGCCCGCGTCGATCATCCGGAGCTTGGCGACCTGGAGTGGTCGGTCACCGAATACCCGGAAGGCGCAATTTCAGGTACGCCTGAGACCGATGTGAACGGACACGAATTGCAAACCGACTTTCACTTCGAGATCGATTATTCTGAACCTGATATCGATCCTGATGACGAGCATGAGATCGATCCTCTGCCGACCTCTATCACTAATAGTGATACGCAAGAAATGCGGGATTGGTTCCACGAGAACTATGAGGATCCTGCAAATTCACTTCCCTATTCCTCACAAGACGGCGGGTATCAATGGATCAACGGTGGACCGTACACTCCGCTTGACGCGCTCCAAGAAGAATTCGATTCTGTCTACAGCTACGAAGCTATCGAAGCAGCGGCTCAATCCATTATAGATGAGGATGGCACATACGACTGGTCACCTAGGGACCGATCAGAATCTCCTGACAACCGTGTTTTCAGGCTAGCTGCGAGGTTCGACCGCCATCTGCCCCTCGCGGAGCGCATCGTTTTCAATGAGGAAAAGGTCGCCTTTCAAGCGTTGGCGACAATTGCCGCCAAACCAGATCTTCTGAAGGCAACAGTTGATCGAGTGCGGGACGCACTAGAAGACTGCTTATCTTCGCAATCGAACGGCCTGTCAGGGAACGATCACGAGGTTCGAAAGCTTCGTCGCATGCTCTCGCAGTATGCAAACGATCCGCAACGCATCGAGATGGACACCACATCGGTCAGGCAAGGCATTCTTGCAAAGATCGCCACTGGAGAACTACCTGATTCCGACGCCATCCGAGATTTGCTGTCAACCCTACAGGACGCCGGACACGGCATTCGGGCAACTGATGCGAATATCGCTACGAACAGGCGGATCCTACAATCCGCCACCGTAAACGAGCCCCCCACGGAACGCATTCAGGAGATACGGGAAATCGCGCCTGTTCTTGAGGTCATTACGGAGGGTGACCTACAAGAACAAATGCGAGACGATCTGGAAATTCTCGCAAAGTATGACGGCCAACTTGGCGGCGTCACCCAAAGGGACGGACTTGCTCGCGATGAGATTACCCGCGTTGTCGGACGCGCTGCAAGAATTCTGCTGGCGATCAAGAAGACCCCTGAGATTGTCAGTAAACTTGAGGCCAGCACGCCTGTAAAAATAGGGAAAATCCTCAGCGCGTTTGGCATACTTTTTGGGGCTGCCGCGAAAATATTCCAATTCTTCGTTCTTTTGTGAAGGTGGAGTGACCGTTCCTCAATCTCGCAATGGCGTTACCGGAGGTTCGGTGCCAATCCACAAGCGAGCATCCGGTTCAGACTAAAGGAATCAGCCGCATTAGAACGTGCCAAGCGTAGCGTCGCCGAAGGTTAGAACGCCTGAAGATTGCTTACCCTCAGCGGAATGAACCGTTGACGCATTTCAGATGGGCTCACGCGAAGTCATCAAATGTATCGCCCCCCTCCCAGGGCAGGCCTTGCGCCAATACGAAATTTTTCTCCGCGCCCTCACCAGTGAAAAAAGTGCCTTGGCTTTCATGCACAAACCTTCCGTCCGCAAACGTCACCTGCGTGAGTGACCAGCGTTTGATCGCATCGGGGCCGTGTTCTCCAAGAATGAAAAGACGTTCGCCGTCCAAGGATGTTGCGGCTTTGCCAACCCTGGTGACGCCATAAGGCGAAATGGCGACAGTTGCACCCGGGTGCAAGCGCTTGAAGTAGGTAGCCAAAGGCGTCGCATCGGCTGCTTCGGGACATAGCGGAAACTCGGCCGGGACCTTCCACTTGCGTTGAACCGAGCCCGGGGTTTTCGAGAGAACGAGTTCCGGCAATGGCGCTCCCATGGGGACGGTCAGATTGGGCCCAAGCGAGCAGGCGCTTTCGGCTATACAAGCCTCCGTGGGCGAGACCGATCGCATCCATTCCCAACCCTTTGCGAGATTACCGTTCTTCGGTTTGGTCGGATCAGCAAGAAACTCCTCGATGCTGCCGTAAAGCAACTCCACTCGCTTCTCACATGGACAATCGATGGTTTTTCCGCAAATCACATCCACGCCGTCTAGCGTCCGCAAGACTACATCAGTCTGCGGCACGATCGTCTGCCGCACCACCGGTGGAGAAAAGAGGAACAGTAGCTATCGTCACCCCTGCCCGCGCTGCGGTGCGCACATCGTCAGCGTTCATATGAGAAGGGGCGGCTGGGTGCACTTCGAAAGCGGAGAAGGATTAACAAGGCCTTCACCTTGGTGAAGGTCTCGGCCGAGGCCTGGACAACATCACGCTGGACCTCTTTAACCGATAGTTCCAATCGATGAAGGTTGGATATGCCGGTAAACACTATGCTCCGGTCCAGTCCTGGACAATGCCGGACCAATTAATCTCTCGCGGACTCTTTCCGGTCCATACATCCCAGAAGTCCGGGTCGGAGGACTGTGGACGGTGCTCCTCGGGCAGTTCATCCATCTCGACCAACAGCGGGATCGGCGTTGCCCAACCCAGGAGGACGGCTTGGCGCGAAGGCAAGCTGGGGAGCTCTTTCAGCAGCCCGGCGACATTGTCCGGAACAAGGCGTGCGACGAGTGCCTGATCAAGGTCGTTCACGATCCGATGGAGCAGAAAGGTGTTGCACTGCGCCAGGATTGTTGGCGATAGCTCAGATGGGCGCTGTGACGACAGCATAAGCCCTAACCCGAATTTGCGGCCTTCGCGTGCAATCTTTTCAAATGTCTCGCGGCATAGCTGAGCGGGGTTTTCGGCGGGACCATCTTCGTTCGCTCCTCGCCGAACGAAGCTGTGCGCTTCCTCCAGGACCAAGGTCGTTGGGAGCGACTTGCCGTCCGGATGAAGGCGGCGATACCGCTGCAGTGCCTCGAATGTCAGACGGCCGAGTACGGCAACCACGACATGCACGATCTCGGAGGGCACCAAAGAAAGGTCTATGATTGCCACCTGTCCATTGGCTGACGCGTTACTACCGACAAGATCATTAAGCCAGCTTTCAAACGAGACTGCTGGTTCACTGCCCACGACCTGACCTAGTCTTGGGTCCGCAATCATCCCCCGGATGCGCATACCCAGAGTGCTGACGAAGCCCGCAAGTGCACCGCCTTCCGTCGCCGCGATCTTTTCAAGATGTTCAGGCAACATTTGAACGTTGAATGGGATCGGCGCATCTTCGGTAATTTGGGCCGCAGCGAATGCGTCCTCAACAATGTCGACGAAGCGTTGAAGCTCATCTCGCACGCTCTCTACATCTTGGACGGAAAAAGCATTGAACCAATCCCCAGATCGACGAGAGTTCGCAATCTCAGCTACTGCGGCGCTGATTTCCTCCAGGGTCGTGCGGTGTTCGCCGTCAACCGACTCAGCCATCCCTCCACAATCGGCAGCTATGTTGTCGAGCAAAGCACCGCACTGGCGTCGGTTTGCGGCACTGCCGGCATAGCGTGACGCACCTTCAGCAAGCATAGCGTCGATCATCACACGATAGGAATAAATATACCTGCGAACGATGGTCTCACGAGGTGTCCCCTCAAGTTCCCCATTTTTTAGTTCGCGAAGCGCCTGCAAGAGGAGAGGCCGCTGGGCGCCTGGGCGGGCAAATGAAACTGCCGTCCATTCATGTCCATTCCAGAGCCAGGCCGGGATGCGGAGAGCCCGCTCACCTTTCTGTTCATCGATGGGGGGAACGCGAAACAGTCGGACGTTGGCGCCCTTGTCAGCGAACGCCTTGGCATATTCCCCGTTTGGATCGAGAATGACAAAACGTGCATTGGGGCCCTGCGCCCCGGCTTCCAGCGACGATTGCGCCGCATAGAGCGACCAACGGATCAGCCCAGCTACTGAACAGGATTTGCCACTGCCAGTGTTACCGAGAACGGCGACATGGCGACCAAAAATCTTGTCCGGGTCGACCATGATCGAGGTGTTCGCGGCAAGCGGCGATGAGCCGATGCGAACGCGTCGATCCTTGTCCTTGGCGCCAACGATTGCCGCGATCTGTTCGGGCGTCGGGATTAAGATCTGATCCCCGACCGACGGAAAGGCGACAACGCCTCGGCTCAGCTCGTAGACAGTCGTCTTCGCCCGGCGATCTCGTTTCACGGTCAGCGTCCCAATCGGCGCCAGCGTCATCTTACGCAACGGAAACGGCAGGTCGACGAGACCAAAATCCTTTAGCCCCGAGCGTTTGGGATAAGGCGAGCGCTCGATGCCGATCCAGATGACGTAGGCGACGGTTGCCCCCGCCTCATTGGGGATTAGCACATAGCTATTGAGCCGAGGAAAGCTTGTTGGAGTTCCGGTATTAAGTGCTGTAGATTGCGGCGCGTCGAGGTCTAGCAGGACTCGGATTTCGTCCGAGGAAATGGATTCTACGCTACCGATGACAAGTTCGGCCAATCGTTCAATCGGCGAGTTCATGTGATGTCGCCAAGTTTAGATGCCTGGTCTGTTCCCCCGCCGGTGGCGGGCTGTGAGGCCGCGGGTATCTCCGCGAACGGTCTATTCTTGAGGAGCTCGGACATCCGCCCTGTGATGTAGTCAAGCGCTGGCTTGGGCAGGTAATCCTCGACAAGACGCTGCAGGTTTCCGAAATGGCCACCAGCCAGTAGGCTAACCTGCGCGGGGCGGGTTTGGTCCAGAAAGCCTTTGATGCGATCGTCAAGATCGAATGCAATAATGACCAGATGCGCCGATGGTACTGACAGCATGTCGAGCAGCACCCTGTTGATGTGATCGTCACCGAAGCCATAGCCATAGGTGACCACAACAGAGTTGGGCCTGCAAGTCGCTGACGCGAAGTCGCGAAACAGCTCGGCGTATGGGTATTGAGTGGTCTCCACGTCCTTGGCAGGATTCGGATAAATCATAACGGTATCGACCGGTGACGTTGGAAGGCTCGGATGGTCCGGCGGTGCACCAAACGGCGTCTCGGCACGGTAAATGCGGCGTGAACTGTTGTCGAAGCGCCAGTCCAAGCTACCGTGGAGTTTTGTCAGTCGGACCACGCCCTCCATGAAACGGGGCTCTCCCCGGATGCCTGGTGGATTATAATGGTAGTCCAGTTCGATCCGGGTATTGCGGAACAGGGGGCGGAGGGTACCCACGAACCGGTCAATGATCCGCAGACCCGCATCATCGCAGCCACGCTCAATTAATCGGTCATAGTTGGTCGTGAAGATATGCAGGCGCTCCCGCGATGCCGCGCGGCTCGCAAAACTCAGCAGAAAGGATTGAAGCATCGCAGATGCCGGTACGCTCTCGGCGTCGGCAATTCCCTGTTCGGTTGCCAGCAACGAATAGAGAAATGCGTCAATGGCTTTGTTGATATCGTCGCGGACCGTCTTCGCTGCGTCCTTGTCGATGATAGCAAGCCCATCGAGGACAGCGATAGCGCTCCGCAACTGGTCCTCAATGTTAGCTTTGCCGCGCCCCATTTTCTTGGCGCCTTCCGTGGCATGAGCCATGATCGCGGCGGCGTAGGAGGATGTACCGCCCGTTGTGTCCATGCCAGTTGCGCTGACACCAGCGGCATAGGCCACCGCAGTAGTGAAGCCGCTTCCGAGCAGCAAGTTGAGATGTTCGGCCTGGAACACTGCGGCGAGCCAAGGTTCTATCTTCCGTCGATGCAGTGCTACAAACCGGTCGAGTTCATCGGCGTCCGCCGGAATGGCGGCAAACGTCTCGCTGGATGATCCCACCCGATATCCGTGCGCCTTCCACTCCATGATTCCCCTCCGTTTATCGGAGCAAACGTGCCACAACTTGGCGTTTCAACCGAGACAAAATATTCGTAATGCCCAGCTTATGCTGGACACATCCCCCATGTGGGCGTCGCTCGATGCGAACAGACATCAAGAGAACCGCAAAAAGCACCCAAAGTGCTTTTGCTGGTGAGGAATCGACGGACCGTCCCGGCATCGTCCTTGGCTTCGTGAGTCCACTATCACGCCGGGCATGTGGGCAAGACGCCGCAAGTCTGGTCCAATCTCCGCCATGTTGGGCAATTCAAAGTGTGTGTGTGCCAGCGTGCCAAGCATGGCGCTCTGTCTCATCAACACCGCCAGACAATCTGGCCCAGTGCCCCCTTGATGAAGTAGTTGGTTCTTTAAAAACTCGTTAACCACATGAATTAATTTCTGAAATTGTTGCAAACAGAAGTTATCTTGCTGCAAGATTCTGTCATCCGGACGCCATTTTCCGAAGCGTATCAGTATCGATAGGTTTCAAGTATCGATAGTGAAGGATTTGGAGTGGGAAATCACATAATTCTGTATCACAACACCGTCAGGACCCTCGGAAAACACGCTTTCAGCGACGGCCGCTTACGCCAACGCCTCGAATTGCCCGTGCACAGCGATTGTGCTATCTAGGTAGAATGTAGAAACATAGGAACCTCGGAGGCGGAATGGCGCTGAGCATCAAAGACCACGACACCGAGCAGCTGGCCCGCACGCTTGCCGAAC
>NZ_JTLA01000306.1:0-204 GCF_000799055.1 Ensifer sp. ZNC0028 | reverse complement strand
ACGGCGTGCGGCTGTCGAAGGCCAAGCGCTTCCGTTATGCCAACAACGACATGGCGGCGCTGGAGGAGGAATTGAAGAAGGCGGAGGGCTGCCGCTTCAAGCTGATCGCCACCGACGGCGTCTTCTCGATGGATGGCATCATCGCCAATCTCGGAGGCGTCTGCGATCTCGCCGACAAGTACGGCGCCATGGTCATGGTCGACG
>NZ_JTLA01000305.1:0-429 GCF_000799055.1 Ensifer sp. ZNC0028 | reverse complement strand
GCAGCGTCGCAAGGCTTGCGATCTTCGCCATCTCCGAGAACCCGCCACAGCCGCAAAGATCCGGCTGCAGGATATCGACGGCGCGGCTTTCGATCGCCGGCCACATGCCGTAGCGGCTGTGCCAGGTCTCACCACCGGCAACCGGGATCGGCTGGCCGGCGCGCACTTCGCGATAGGCCGAAAGCTGCTCCGGCACGACCGGCTCCTCGAACCAGTCGATATCGTAGTCGGCGGCCGCCTTGCCCAACCGGATCGCTTCGGTGACGGTATAGCCGTGGTTGGCGTCGATCATCAGCCGCATGTCGTCGCCGATCGCCTCGCGCACCGCCCGGATGACCCGCAGGTCTTCCTCGATGCCGAAGCCGATCTTGATCTTGCAGGCGTGGAAGCCTTGCGCCCGGCGTTCCGCCATCTCCAGCGCATTGTCGG
>NZ_JTLA01000041.1:0-8471 GCF_000799055.1 Ensifer sp. ZNC0028 | reverse complement strand
GGCACCGGCAGGCCGCCGAGGACGGCGGCCGAGACGACGCGGCGCAGTGCCCCGTCGGTGTCCTTGACCATGGCGGCAAAGGCCGGCGTGACGATCAGGTTGGCGGCATCAGGCGCCTTGGTGAAGGCGGTGGTGATTTCATCCAGGAACTGCGAACGGATGATGCAGCCGGCGCGCCAGATCTTGGCAATCGTTGGCATCGGCAGGTTCCAGTTGAACTCCTTGGACGCCGCCGACATCACGGCAAAGCCTTGCGCATAGGCGCCGATCTTGGCGGCAAGCAACGCGCTTTCGAGATCCTTGATGAAGGCAGCCTTGTCGGCAACCTTGAACTCGCCGACTGCGGGAAGGCCGAGGATCTTCTCGGCGGCTTCGCGCTCTTCCTTGGCCGACGAAATGCTGCGCGCGGCAACAGCCGCTTCGATCGCCGTTGCCGGAACGCCCATGTTCTGCGCTTCGATCACCGACCACTTGCCGGTGCCCTTCTGGCCGGCCTTGTCGAGGATCAGGTCGACGATTGGCTTGCCGGTCAGCGGATCGGCGGCCTTCAGCACCTTCTCGGTGATCTCGATCAGGTAGGAATTGAGACGCCCCTTGTTCCAGGTGCCGAAGACTTCGCCGATCTCGGTCGCCGACATCTTCAGGCCATCGCGCAGGATGCCGTAGATTTCGGCGATCATCTGCATGTCGGCATATTCGATGCCGTTGTGGATGGTCTTGACGAAGTGGCCGGCGCCGTTTTCGCCGAGCCAGGCGACGCACGGGTCGTTTTCGTACTTCGCGGCGATCGAGGTCAGCACGGTCTCGACGCGCTTCCACGATTCTTCCTTGCCGCCGACCATGATCGACGGGCCGTGGCGCGCACCTTCTTCACCGCCGGAAACGCCCATGCCGATGAAGGTCAGGCCCGAGTCCTTCAGCGCCTCGAAGCGACGCATCGTGTCGCGGAAGTTGGCGTTACCGGCATCGATCATGATGTCGCCCTTGGCCAGATACGGCTTCAGGATTTCCATCTGCTGGTCGACCGGCTCACCGGCCTTGATCATGATGATGATCGGCCGCGGCGGGCGGATGGCGGCGACGAATTCTTCAATGGTGTCGCAGGGCACGATCTGGCCCTGGAGTTCGCCGGCTTCCGCGTAGAATTTGTGCGTGGCCTCGACGGTGCGGTTGAACACCGCGATCTTGTTGCCTTTTTCAGCGATGTTGAGCGCCAGGTTCGAACCCATGACGCCGAGACCGATTAGGCCGATTTCCGCCTGTGACACGTGATTGTCTCCTTGGACAGAAGTGCCGGGCGCGATCGGGATAAGCGCGTCAGAGCCGGCTCTTCGAATTGAACTTCGCCCCGTCGCGCGGGGCTCTGTCGAAGGCCCGGGCGCGAGAAGCGACGGCGGAGGTTGTTTTGGCATTCAAATCGATTAAGGACAAGTGATTACTGACGAAATCACTTCTTTTCGGGCTTTCCGTCGCCATCGTCGAGCACCCGCCAGGAGGCCCCTTCGAGGTCTTCGTACTGGCCGCTCTTCAGCGCCCAGAGGAAGGCGACGAGGCCGATCCCACCGAGAAACAGCGCGATGGGAATGAGATAGATCAGCGTGTTCATGAGGCGCTCCCGACCGGCCGCAGCGTGACGGCTGCCTTCTGTTCGGCTGCCTCCGCGACATTGCCGGTCGCCGCGCGCAGGCGCAAGGCATTGGCAACGACGATCACCGACGAGGTCGACATGGCAACCGCCGCGATCAGCGGCGTGGCATAGCCGAGGATCGCGATCGGCACGGCGATGACGTTATAGCCGATCGCGAGCGCAAAGTTCTGGCGGATCAGCCGCCCGGCCCGGCGCGACGTATCGATCGCCATCGGCACGGCGTTCAGCCCCTGGTGCAGGAAGACGAAGTCCGCCGCCTGGCGGCCGACATCGGCCGCCGTTGCCGGCGCCATCGAGACGTGAGCCGCCCTGAGTGCCGGCGCGTCGTTGATGCCGTCGCCGACCATCAGCACCCGGTGACCACCCTCGGCAGCCGCCGCACATTCGTCGACCTTGCCGCGCGGCGTCAGTTCCGCCTTGTAACGCTCGATGCCGATCCGGCGGGCGAGCGCCGCGACGACAGGCTCGCGGTCGCCGGAGAGAATGCCGGTCGACAAGCCGAGGCTTCCGAGTTCCTCGATGCTTTCGCGGGCGAAGGGCCTCAGCCTGTCTTCGAAGCGGAAGCAGGCGAGTTCGCGGCCGTCGAGCGACAGGATCACTTCCGACTGCCCCGTCGCCTCGCCGGCATCGCCACAAGCAAAGGCGCGGCTGCCGAGCCGATAGACACCGGCGTCGGTCTGCGCCTCGATGCCGGCACCGGGGATTTCGCGGATGTCGCCGTTGACGACGGGCGCTATCGCCGCAGCATCGTGAATAGCCATCGCCAGCGGATGGCGCGAATGCACCGCAAGCCCCGCCGCCGTCGCGAGGATCGAAGGCTGAATGTCCTGGCCGTTGACGAGACGCGGCTCGCCAACCGTGAGCGTGCCCGTCTTGTCGAGCAGCACCGTATCGATCTCGGCAAGCCGCTCCATCGCCGAGCCGTCCTTGACCATGACGCCGTTCTGGAAGAGCCGGCCGGCGGCAATCACCTGCACGACAGGCACGGCAAGGCCGAGTGCGCAGGGGCAGGTGATGATCAGCACGGCGACCGCGACCAGCATCGCATGGTGGAAATCGCCATTGACGAACATCCAGCCGATGAAGCTCAGGAACGCCAGCAGATGCACCGCCGGCGAGTAATATTGCGCCGCGCGATCGGCAATGCGGCGATAGCGCGCCCTGCCCCCTTCGGCGGCTTCCATCAGCCCCATGATCTCGGCAAGCAGCGAGTCGCGCGCCGCCGCCGTCGCCTCGATCGTGAGCGGTCCGGTAAGGTTCAGCGTTCCCGCTTCCACGGTGTCGCCGACCTTGACCGGCGCCGGCGCACTCTCGCCATTGACGATCGAGCGATCGAGATCGCTGGCGCCGAGGAGAATGCGGCCGTCGACGGGGATGCGCTCGCCGGCAGCGATCGCCAGCTTTTCGCCAGGCTTGATCTCGTCGACGGGGCGATACTCACGTCCGCCCTCAGCATCCACCACCATGGCGCCGCGCGGCGAGAGCCGCGCCAGGCCGCTGATGGCCGAGCGGGCGCGCCCGCGCATCATGTGGTCGAGCGTGCGGCCGATCAGCAGGAAGAAGAGCAGCATCACCGTGCCGTCGAACCAGGCATGGGTGCCGTGGGTGATCGTCTCGTAGAGAGAGATCGAATAGGAGAGCGTGATCGCCAGCGCGATCGGCACGTCCATGTTGGTGCGGCCGTGCTTCAACGCGTTCCAGGCAGACGCGTAGAAGAAGCGTCCGGCATAGATCAGCGTCGGCGCGGCAATCAGCGCCGAGATCCAATGAAAGAGATCGCGGGTTGCCGCCTCCGCCCCCGACCAGACGGAGACCGAAAGCAGCATGATGTTGGCCGAGGCAAAACCCGCTACGGCAACAGCGCGCACGAGCATCTTCAGGGTCTGATCGCCGTCTTCCTCGCCCGGCGCGAAAAGATGGGTCTCGTAGCCGCGCGAACGGATGGCCCGCGCCAGTTCCCGCGGATCGGTACGGGCGCCATTTACCTCTTCCTTCCAGACGATCGACACGCGCCGCGACGAAAGGTTCACGCGCGCCCGGTCGACCTCCGGCCGTGCCTTCAAGGCGCCTTCAAGCGTGGTGATGCAGGCGCCGCAATGCACGCCGGGAACGCTCAGATCCGTCTGGCGCAGGCCGCCGCCGAGCGCGCGGCTCATCAGCCACAACTCTTCCGTGGTCGGCAGTCCCTGCCCGGCCCTGTCTGTCTCCAGAGCCATTTCGGTTCCGGGGGCGCAGCAGCTCATTGGGCGGCTCCCGGCACCATGAAGCGGATCGCCTGGCGATAGACGACGGTGTCGCCCGATGTCGCGGTGATGTCGGCGATCCACTGGCCGCGCTTCAGCGCGGTTGCGGCAACGAAGACGCCCTCGCCCTGATGCGCCATCTCGACCGTGACATCCTCATGCTCCTCGACCGGGCGCTTCAGCACCGCGACCACCTTGTCGGCGGTCATCTCGGGATTGCCCCGGCGCGTCAGCGTGTAGCGCAGCGCCTCGTTTTCGACGCTGAGCTTGCCATCGAGACCGTCGGCAACAAAGGCCTTGGCCTCTTTCACCTTGCCGTTGAACTGCTGGCTCGCAACGTAGGTGTTCTGCACCACCAGCCCGCTCCAGCTGTTGCTGGCGTTCCAGGCCATGATCAGGTTGACGGTGATGATGGTGCCGAAGAACATCACCATGACGCCCAGCATGTGCCAGCCGGTGAAAGGCCGCGGTGCTTTTGCCGGCTTCGCCCCTGCCTGGTTGGTTGTCATTTTGCGGCTCCCGGGCTGTTGAAGTTGGCCTTGTAGACGTCGCGCTCGTGGCTCGACGGATCCTCGACGATGAGGCTGAAACCGTCAGCCGCTTCGGTCAGCTTGTCCTTCGGCAGTGTCACGAACACCTTGACCGCCGTCACCTTGTCCGGATCGACACCGAGGGCAAAGGTGCGGCCGTCGCCCGGGGCCTGGCCGGCGATGCGCATGGTCGCTGAAGGCATGCCGTCGATCGCGAGCGTAATCGTGCGTTGTTCCGGGATCATGTTCAAGAGCTTGACCATGTAGCCGTTGCGTACCGAACCGTCGGATTCGACGACGAATTGCGGATTGCGGTCGTGCAGCACGTTGAGCTCCAGGCGGTCGCGCGACAGAAGCGCATAGAGCAGACCGATACCGACCAGCGTCCAGACGCCGAGATAGACGAGCACGCGCGGGCGGAAGACGATCTTCCAGTTGAAGTGGCGCACCTTGTCGGAAAATGCGCCGTCTGCGTTGCGCACCCGGCCCGGATCGATCGCCGCCGTGCCGCCATTGGTGGCAAGCGCCATGTTTGCGGCATAGTCGTTGAGCGTCGCATAGGAGATCAGCCCGCGCTCGCGGCCGAGCTTGTCCATGACGCCGTCACAGGCGTCGATGCAGAGCGCGCAGGTGATGCATTCGAGCTGCTGGCCGTCGCGAATGTCGATGCCCATCGGACAGACGACGACGCAGGCGTTGCAATCGACGCAATCGCCGACGGCCTCCCCGGCGGCAACGGCCTTCTTCTGGTGACGCGAGCGCGGCTCGCCGCGCCAGTCGTTGTAGGTCACGACAAGCGAGTTCTCGTCCAGCATCGCCGCCTGGATGCGTGGCCAGGGGCACATATAGGTGCAGACCTGCTCGCGCATCAGCCCGCCGAAGACATAGGTCGTCGCCGTGAGGATAGCGACGGTCATGTAGGCGACCATGGGCGCTTCCAGCGACACGAAGCTTTTCAGAAGCGTCGGCGCATCGGCGAAATAGAAGATCCAGGCGCCGCCCGTGGCGATGCCGATCATGATCCAGATCGAATGCTTCGACACCCGCTTGACGATCTTGTCGAACGTCCAGGGACCGGCATCGAGCTTCATGCGGGCATTGCGGTCGCCTTCGATGTAGCGTTCGACCACCAGGAAGAGATCGACCCACACCGTCTGCGGACAGGTATAACCGCACCAGGCGCGGCCGACGGCAGACGTCACCAGGAACAGGCCGAAGCCGGCCATCACGAGCAGGCCCGCGACGAAGAAGAACTCCTGCGGCCAGATCTCGATGAAGAAGAAATAGAAGCGCCGGGCGGCGATATCGACGAGGACTGCCTGATCCGGTGCATGCTCACCGCGATCCCAACGGATCCAGGGCGTCAGATAATAGATGCCGAGCGTGACCAGCATCACCAGCCACTTGAAGCGGCGGAAACTGCCTTCGGCGCGCTTGGGGAAGATCTTCTTGCGCTTTTCGTAGAGCGGCTTGCGCACATGCGCCGCATTGACCGGTTCGGCCTCATGACGTTCGACAGAGGCAGGATTTGCGGCGGATTGTGGGCTCATTTGTGGGAAATCCCCGGATATGTCATGTATTGCACCACGTTTTGCCTGATTTGGCCGCCGAAAACGTTGATCTGTGTCAAGTTTGCGGGCTAAAGCGCCAGCATGCGGCGAAAGGTCCGGGCATTCGCAAGATGCCTGGCTCAAGCGAAGTGAACGGCCTTTCCCATCCGATCCGCATTGCGGTTCGCCACGTCACCACACCTTGCAATACCAAAGAGGAACCGCATGGACGCGATCATCGGCTTTCTGAACACGATCTTTTGGGGCTACGTGCTGATCTACGGCCTGCTCGCCGTCGGCATCTATTTTACGCTGCGCCTCGGCTTTCCGCAGATTGTGCATTTCGGTGAGATGTTCCGGGTCCTAAGCAGCGGCGGCTCGAAGGATGCGGCCGGCATCAGCCCGTTCCAGGCGCTGACCGTCAGCCTCGCCTCGCGCGTCGGCACCGGCAACCTCGCCGGCGTTGCCGTGGCGCTTTATCTCGGTGGTCCGGGTGCGACCTTCTGGATGTGGATGGTGGCGCTCGTCGGCATGGCAACGGCCTATGCGGAGAGCGCGCTGGCGCAGCTCTACAAGGTGCGCAACGAAAACGGCCAGTATCGCGGCGGCCCCGCGTTCTATATCGCCCGCGGCCTCAACGCCCCCTGGGCGGCGACGATCTTCTCTGTCTGCCTGATTCTCTCCTTCGGCCTCGTCTTCAACGCCGTTCAGGCCAACTCCATCGCTGATGCCGTCCAGGGCGCCTTCGGCGTGCCGAAGATCGCCGTCGGCATCGCGGTTGCGGCCATCTCCGGCATCGTCATCTTCGGCGGCATCCGCCAGATCGCCCGCGTCGCCGAAATCGTCGTGCCCTTCATGGCGATCGCCTATCTGCTGACGGCAATCTACGTGCTCGTCGTCAACGCATCGATCGTGCCGAGCGTGCTGTGGACGATCATCTCCAGCGCCTTCGGCCTGCAGGAGGCGGCAGGCGGCGTTGCCGGCGGCGTCACGGCGGCGATGATGAACGGCGTCAAGCGCGGCCTCTTCTCCAACGAGGCCGGCATGGGCTCGGCCCCGAACATCGCGGCCGTTGCCACGCCCGTGCCGCATCACCCGGCGTCGCAGGGCTTCGTGCAGTCGCTCGGCGTCTTCATCGATACCATCCTGATCTGCACCGCGACCTCGGTCATGATCCTGCTGTCGGGCACCTTGGAACCGGGCTCCGGCGTCACCGGCACGCAGCTGACGCAGGCGGCGATGAACGTGCATATCGGCTGGGCCGGTAGCTACTTCATCGCGGTCGCGATCTTCTTCTTCGCCTTCACCTCGATCATCGGCAACTATTCCTATGCGGAGAACGCGCTCACCTATCTCGGCGGCGCCAATCGCGCCGGCGTTCTCGTCATGCGCTGCGCCGTGCTCGTCATGGTCGTCTGGGGCGCGTCCGAAAGCATCACAACGGTGTTCGACGCGGCAGACGCCTCCATGGGCCTGATGGCGACGATCAACCTCATTGCCATCGTGCTCCTCTCCGGTACCATTGCCAAACTGACGAAGGACTATTTCGCCCAGCGCCGGCAGGGTCTCGATCCGGTCTTCCATGCAGCCGACTATCCGGAACTGCAGGGCCAGATCGACGGCGAGATCTGGTCGCGCGAAGAGGCGATCGGCACCGGGCGAAGCTTGGAGGAAAAGGCATGGACGGCGCCCTCGGGCCGCTGACACAGACGAAGCTGCTTGCGCCAGAACCGACGCTGGCCAAGCGGCGCGGCATCTATCAAGAGCATGCCGCGCCCGGCGAACTTGGCCGCCATGTCGAATGCCTCTGGCGCCACCAGTTGCTGGAAGGGACGGCCGCCCCCATCGCGGTCGTGCCAGACGGCTGCGTCGATATCCTCTGGTCCCGGCACGGCCTGGCGGTTGCCGGGCCCGATCGGGTAGCCGCCTTCCCGGTATTTGCGCCCGGCACCGACATCATCGGCCTGCGCTTCCGCCCGGGCATCGCAGCCGCCTTCCTGCGCACATCGCTTTCGCAGATCCTCGGCGAGGTCGTCCCGCTCGACGCCTTCTGGGGCCGTGCCGCGCGCGAACTCGAAACCAGGATTGAGGATGCACCCGATGCGGCCGGCCGCGCCGCGATGCTGGCGGAAGCGGTGCTTGAACGCCTGCCGGCCGTCTCGTCGCCACCGGGCGATGTCGCCGCCACCCTTGCCCAACTGCGGCAGAGCCATGGCTCGTCCGACAACCCCATCCGCGACCTCGCGGCCGCCACCGGCACGAGCGAAAGGACGCTGAGGCGCCGCTGCCACGAGCATTTCGGCTACGGCGCCAAGACGCTCGACCGTATCCTGCGCCTGCAGCGCTTCCTCGGGGCATGCCAAAGGGAACCGTCAGCGGCGCTCGGCCTGCTCGCGCTCGATGCCGGCTATGCCGACCAGGCGCACCTGTCGCGCGAGGCCCGGGAACTCACCTCGCTCTCGCCCGCCGAAATCCGCCGCCAGCTCGCAGCTGACCGGCA
>NZ_JTLA01000040.1:0-31555 GCF_000799055.1 Ensifer sp. ZNC0028 | reverse complement strand
CCGCCAGCCGCCGGGTTGCCGGCACCCGCCATCTCGAACTCGACCTCGGCCGCAACCATCCGCATGTCGAGATCGAACTCTCCCCCGAACGCGCCGCCGCAGGCGACCACAGCCGCATCGCATTCCGGCCGACAAAGTGGAAACTGTTCAGGGAAGAACAGCCCAAGATCGCCACAACGCCGACAACGCCGCGGGCGCCGGCCGAAGTCGAGACGGCCGAACCGTTCGAACTGGCGCGCACCGGCAGCTGACCGGTCGCGCGCCCCAGTGCAGTTTCGCCCCTCTTTTCGTGCCGAGCGTGCAGGCGCGCCGGCAAACGGCAGCGTCGCCGTGTGGATATCGGTTTGCTTCGGGATGCGCTAAGCAGGGACGCCCGCTGCCGACAATGGCTGCGGAAACGGGAGAAGCGCATGACGATCGTCGACGACCTGAAACAAGCCCTCGGCGACATCGTGCTCACCGGCACCGAAATCGGCGAACGCCATCGCAGCGACGCCAGCCTGACCGGCCGTGAGCTGCCAAAGGCCGTGATCCGCCCGACAAGCAGCGAAGAGATCGCCACGGCACTCCGCCTCTGCAATGACAGCCGCCAAACCGTCGTCGTTCAAGGCGGCCTGACCGGGCTTGCCGGCGGCGCCAATGCCGACCGTGACGCTGTCGTGATTTCGCTCGAACGCTTTACCGGCATCGAAGAGATCGACCCCCAAGCCGGAACCATGACCGTGCGTGCCGGCACGCCGCTCGAAGTGGCGCAGCGCGCCGCCGAAGACGCCGGTTTCCTGCTGCCGATCGATCTTGGCGCCCGTGGCTCCTGCCAGATCGGCGGCAACCTCGCCACCAATGCCGGCGGCATCCGGGTGCTGCGCTATGGTGTGACGCGCGACAACGTGCTCGGTCTCGAAGCGGTGCTTGCCGACGGCACGATCATCTCGTCGCTCAACAAGATGATCAAGAACAACACCGGCTACGACCTCCGGCAATTCTTCATCGGCTCGGAGGGAACACTCGGCGTGATCACGCGCGCGGTCCTGCGGCTGCGGCCCTTGCCCGTCGGCCGGCTGACGGCACTCTGTGCGCTCGACGGTTACGACAACGTCGTCGCCTTCCTCGCCCGCTGCCAACGCCGCCTGCCCGGCCTCTCGGCTTTCGAGGCGATGTGGGAGAACTATTTCCGCTTCAATGCCGACGCGGAGAAGCTGAAGCTCTTTGATGAGATCCCGGCCTTCGCGGTGATCGTCGAGCAGGATCTGCTCGGTGAAGCCGGCGAGCGTGACGGCTTCGAGGCCTTTCTCGGAGGGGCGCTTGAAGATGGCATCATTGCCGATGCGCTGATCGCCCAGTCGGAGAAGGAGAGCCGTTCTTTCTGGAGCGTGCGCGAAGGCCATGCGATGGACAGCCAGTTGCCTGATCTCGTCAACCTCGACGTCAGCCTGCCGATCGGCGACATCGGTCGTTTCGCCGCGGAATGCGGCGAGGCTCTATCCGCCCGGTTCCCGGCAGCCCATGTCTCCTTCTTCGGCCATGTCGCCGACAGCAACCTGCACATCGCCTTCTCGGAACCGAACGGCGACGCGGAC
The DNA here is from genome assembly GCF_000799055.1 of Ensifer sp. ZNC0028. Taxonomy (NCBI): domain Bacteria; kingdom Pseudomonadati; phylum Pseudomonadota; class Alphaproteobacteria; order Hyphomicrobiales; family Rhizobiaceae; genus Ensifer; species Ensifer sp. ZNC0028. The sequence continues at coordinate 29,978 of NZ_JTLA01000040.1, read as the reverse complement.
ACCCCGCATATCGTCGACGGCGTCGTCTATGAAATCGTCCGGCGCTACAAAGGGTCGATCTCGGCCGAACATGGCATCGGCGCGCTGAAGCGCGATTTCCTCGACCATTCGCGCAGTCCGACCGAACTCGAACTCATGCGGCGGATCAAGCAGGCGCTTGATCCGAACGGCATCCTCAATCCGGGCAAGGTGATCTGAGCCGACCGCTGGCGAAGGGCTGAACTCGGAGAGCACCACTTCTCGTCATGTCGGTTCAGAGCCACGAGGCAGGCGTTTTCGGCAGGCGCCCATCGGGATCGATGACCTTCAGCTCGGCCCCCTCGCCTGCGTTCCAGCGCCAGAGCGCAACGCAGGTGCCGCCGGGCGACATGAAGGACGGGTAGATCAGACCGTCAAAGCCGCGGTCGCTCAACTCCCCCTGCAGGCGATGCGTTTCCGGCACGAGGCCGCGATCGAGCGCATCGCGCCATTCGCATTGGTGGATGTCTTCGGTGAGACCAAGGTCGGAAAGGATTTCCGGCGCCGTCAGATCCGCAAGGCGGGAAAAGCGCAGTTCAAGCTGGGCGATCAGCGCCGGGTGCTGGACGAAACCCTGATTGTATTCGGCCCAGGCGGTCGAGAGTTCGCGGGCGGCATAGATCGTCGGCATTCCCACGGGATTCCACCGCCCACCATACCGCCCTGCCCCTTCGCCCGAAAGTGGCGCATGCGCCCAGCGCGGCACATAGGCGCGCCAGAGGCGCACCGCTTCGCTGACCGCCATCAGGCGTAGACACCGGAACGCACGGCTTCGAGATAAGCGAGCACCTTGTCGGCCTTGCCTTCGCCGACAAGGTCATAAGCGGTCTTGCCGGCCCAGCCGGGGATCGGCTGGTGCTTGAACCAGATGACGGCACGGCTGTCGTCGCCCGCCATTTCGCCGGCCATGGCAAGGATACGGACGACGCCGCTCAAGGCCGCATCGACCTTGCGGGCACTCGACTTGGCCGTCAGCGTGTTGCGTGCGACACCGATCAGCTTCGCCAGTTCGGCAAGCGTCACGCCAAGCCGATCGGCAACCAGCCGAGCAGACAGGAAGGACGAATGGTTTTCGCCGTAATGGGCGGTGGAGATGTTGAGACCGACAGCAGCCATGACAGGATCCGCGCTTGTTTTGATCATCATGTTATCAAAGTAAGATCAAAACACGCCCAAATCAAGGACGCCTATCGCCGCCAGGTGGGCTCGCGCTTGTCGAAGAAGGCGCCGACGCCCTCACGCGCTTCGTCGGATTCCCAGCAATCGGCAAGCTGTTCGATCGTCGCGGCAATGGTCTCTTCGGTGATCGGGGCGCCAAGTGAGCGGGCCAGCCGTTTGGCCCGGCCGGTGGCTTCCGGCGCAACCGCCAGATAGGGCTCGATTTCCGCTTCGATCGCCGCATCCAGTGCGTCGGCGGCAACAACGGTGGTGGCGAGCCCCAAGACGCGCGCCTCCTCCGCACCGAATAGCCGGGCGGACATGAACAGTGGCCGCGCCTTGCCCTCGCCGATGCGAGCGACGACATAGGGGCTAATGGTTGCCGGGATCAGGCCGAGGCGTGTTTCAGTTAAACCGAACTTTGCGTCGGCCGAGGCAACCGCCGCGTCACAGATGCTCATCAGGCCGACGCCGCCGCCAAAGGCATTGCCATGCAGGCGGCCGATGACGGGCTTCGCGATCTCGTTCAGCGCCTTGAACATCATCGCCAGCCGCGTCGCCTCGGCAATGCGGGTCGCCCTGTCAGCATCGAACTGTTCGCGCATCCAGCCAAGGTCGCCGCCGGCGCAGAAGCTGCGGCCTTCGCCCTCAAGGACAACCAAGCGGACCGAACGGTCGGCCGAAAGCTGTTCTGCCGCCTCGGTCAGTTCCTCGATCATCCGCGCCGAAAGCGCGTTGTGCTTCTGCGGTAATGCCAGCGTCAGCCGCGCGACGCCGCGCGCATCGGTTTCGATCCGGATCGTTTCGAAGGTCATGACCCCGTCCTCAAGGTGCGCGCGAAGGCGGCGGCCTGTTCGAGCTTCGCTGCGTCGAGCCCGGTCGAAAGCCCCCTGGCTGTCACGAAGGCATTGACGGCGAGCGTATCGACGTTGCCGGCAGCACCCGGCGCATAGGGGCAGCCACCGAGACCGCCGGCCGAGGCGTCGAAGATCCTGAGGCCGCGGTCGAGCGAAACGGCGATGTTGTCGAGCGCGCGGCCAGAGGTGTCGTGGAAATGCCCGGCGAGCCTGTTGGCAGCAATGCGCTCCAGTACCGTAGCCAGCATCGCATTCACCGCCTCCGGCGTGCCGCGGCCGATCGTGTCGCCGAGACTGATCTCGTAGCAGCCGAGATCGTCGAGCAGACCGGCAACGCGGGCGGCGCTCGACGGGGCGATCGCACCCTCATAAGGGCATTCGACGACACAACTCACATAGCCGCGCAGCAAAAGACCTTTTTCAAGGCACAGCTCGGCAACAGGCCGGAAGCGCTCGATGCTTTCGGCGATCGAGCAATTGATGTTCTTTTGCGAGAAGGTTTCGGAAGCCGACGCGAAGATCGCCACCTCGTCGGCACCGGCTTCGAGTGCTGCTTCAAGCCCACGCAAGTTGGGCGTCAGCACCGCATAGCGGGTGCCCGGGCGCCGGCGGATGCCGGCCATGACCTCGGCGGCGTCTGCCATCTGCGGCACCCATTTCGGGCTGACGAAGCTCGTCACCTCGATCCGCTCGTATCCGCAATCCGAAAGCATATCGACGAGGCGGATCTTGTCAGCGGTTGGGACAAGCATGCTTTCGTTCTGCAGCCCGTCGCGCGGCGCCATCTCGACGATCGTCACATGCTGCGCCGCCGCTCCGCTCATTCCGCGCTCTCCGGCTGGAGCATCACCAGCACGGCGCCGGCGGTCACCTGCTCGCCTTCGCTGACCAGCACGTTCTCGACCACGCCAGCCCGCGAGGCCGACAGCGTGAGCTCCATCTTCATCGCTTCCATGACGGCAAGCGCCTGGCCTTTCTCGACGGCATCCCCGGGGCGAACCCGGATCAGCTTGACGATGCCGGGCATCGGCGCCGACACCGCGTCGTCCGCGACCTCGCTGGAATGGCCCGCACCAAGCGCGTCCGGCAAGCGAAGTCCGTAGGTCTCACCGTTCAGGAACAGCGTGATCTGCTCGCCTTCGCGCAGGAAACGGAACTCCTGCTGCGCGCCGGCGATTTCCGCCCGGGCGCCATCGGCAGAGCGATTGAGGATAACGACCGGCAACGCCGCCGTGCCGGTGTGGACCGCGAACTGATCCCGACCACGGGCCGCGAGCGCCACGGTCGTCCGTCCGCCCAGGTGCTCGATCACGATGTTGCGGTTGGCGTCACCCCAAATCTGCCAGTGGCCGAGCGAAGACCATGGATCGGCCGATCCGTCCGGCTGCAGGGCTCCGGTCGAAATGATGGCCGCAAGCGCAAGCGCCGCATCGTTTGGCACCGGCGACGCCGAAAGCCGGTCGATCGAGCGGTCGATCAGGCCGGTATCGGGATGTCCGGCGCGAAAATCCGGTTCGGCCGCAAGGCGGGCCAGAAAATCGAGGTTGGTGACCGTACCACCGATGCGGCAAGCCCTGAGCGCATTTTCGAGCTTTGCAAGGGCTGCCGAGCGGTTGGACCCGTGCACGATCAGCTTGGCGATCAGCGGATCGTAGAACGGCGTGATCCTGTCTCCCTGCCGGACACCGGCATCGACACGGACGCCCTCCTCCGGAAAGCTCAAGGTCGTCAGTTGCCCGGTCGCCGGCAGGAAGCCGCGCGACGGATCTTCCGCATAGATGCGGGCCTCGAAGGCCCAGCCATCGATGGCGATCTCGCTTTGGCGTTTCGGCAGCGCTTCACCGGCTGCAGCACGCAGTTGCCACTCGACGAGGTCGATACCCGTGATCGCCTCTGTGACCGGATGCTCCACCTGCAGCCGAGTGTTCATTTCCATGAAGTAGAACTGGTCCGGCCAGAGCCCGTCGGTCACGTCAGCGATGAACTCGACGGTGCCCGCGCCGACATAGCCGATCGCCTGAGCCGCGCGAACGGCCGCGTCACCCATGGCGCGCCGCACTTCCGCGGTCATGCCCGGCGCCGGCGCTTCCTCGATCACCTTCTGGTGGCGTCGTTGCAGCGAGCAGTCGCGCTCGTAAAGGTGCAGGATGTTGCCGTGCCGATCACCGAAGACCTGCACCTCGATGTGCCGCGGCTTCGTCAGATATTTCTCGATCAGCACCGCGCCGTCACCGAAGGCTGCTTCCGCCTCGCGACGCGCCGCTTCCAGTGCCGCCGGAAAATCGGCGGCGCTGTCGACCCGCCGCATGCCCTTGCCGCCGCCGCCGGCGCGCGCCTTGATCAGCACGGGATAGCCGATGTTTGCCGCTTCCCCGGCAAGGAAATCCGGATCCTGCGTTTCGCCGTGATAGCCAGGAACGACCGGCACGCCGGATTGCTCCATCAGCGCCTTGGCGGCATCCTTCAGCCCCATGGCGCGAATGGCGGACGCCGACGGTCCGACGAAGGTGATGCCGGCCGCCTCGACGGCTTCGGCAAAGTCGGCATTCTCCGACAGGAAGCCATAGCCGGGATGAATGGCGTCCGCGCCGACGGAGTGCGCCGCCGCGATGATGCGTTCAGCCACAAGGTAGCTGTCGAGCGCCGGCGCCGGGCCGATTCGGATCGCCTCGTCGGCAAGCGCCACATGCAGCGCGCCGACATCGGCATCGGAGTAGACGGCGACCGTGCGGATGCCGAGGCGCTTGGCGGTGCGGATCACCCGGCAGGCGATCTCACCGCGATTGGCGATCAGGAGTTTGGAAAACATCGGCATCTCCTGGCCCTATTGCGCTGCGATCACATCGATTTCGAGCAACCAGCCGGCATCGAAGATGCCGGCGATCGCAACCGTCATCGCCGGCGCGAGCGGACCGAGATATTCGGCGCGGGCCGCGCGGTTGGCCATGGCATATTGGCGGTCGGCAAGCAGCACCGTTACCTTGACGATATCGGCCTTGGTCATGCCCGCCGCGGTCAGTTGCGCGTCGATATTGGCCCAGACCTGGCGCGCCTGCGCCTCAAAACCCTCCGGCAGCGCGTCTTCAGGCGTCAGCGGCACCTGTCCGCTGATAAAGAGCAGCCGCTCGAAATTCTCCAGGCGGACGGCCTGCGAATAGCCGCCGCGCGGCTGCGGTGCGTTCGGGGCATTGATGTTGTCGCGTTTCATGGCGGTGTTCCTACATCCTGAAGAGGCCGAAGCGCGTGTCTTCGATCGGCGCATTCAGCGCCGCCGACAGCGACAGGCCGAGCACGTCGCGCGTCTTGCGCGGATCGACGACGCCGTCGTCCCAAAGTCTGGCCGAGGCATAGAGCGGATGGCTCTGGCGCTCGAAGAGATCGAGGATGGGCTGGCGGAAACGCGCCTCGTCCTCGTCGTTCCAGGGCGTGCCGGCCCGCTTCAGCGCTTCGCTGCGGACGGTCGTCAACACGCCGGCCGCCTGTTCGCCGCCCATGACCGAGATGCGGCTGTTCGGCCAGGTCCACAGGAACCGCGGCGAAAACGCCCGGCCGCACATGCCGTAATTGCCGGCCCCGAACGAGCCGCCGACCAGCATCGTCACCTTCGGCACCCGCGCCGTCGCCACCGCCGTCACCAGCTTGGCCCCATGCTTGGCGATGCCTTCGGTTTCATATTTCCGCCCGACCATGAAGCCGGTGATGTTCTGCAGGAAGACCAGCGGGATCTTGCGCTGGGCGCAGAGCTCGACGAAATGCGCGCCCTTCAACGCCGATTCCGAAAACAGCACCCCGTTGTTGGCGATGATGCCGACCGGAATGCCGTGCACATGGGCGAAGCCGCAGACGAGCGTCGTGCCGTAGCGCGCCTTGAACTCGTCGAAGCGAGAACCGTCGACGGTGCGGGCGATCACCTCGCGGATATCATAGGGCGTGCGCAGGTCGGACGGCACGATGCCGGCGATTTCCTGCGGATCATAGAGCGGCGGCTCCGGTGTCGTGAGTTCGACCGTCAAAGGCTTATGCCGGTTGAGTGCCGAAACAGCCCGGCGCGCAAGCGCCAGCGCATGGGCGTCGTCGCGCGCCAGATGATCGGCCACCCCGGAGAGGCGCGTGTGCACGTCGGCGCCGCCGAGATCCTCCGCCGACACGACCTCGCCTGTCGCGGCGCGCACGAGCGGCGGCCCGGCGAGAAAGATCGTGCCCTGGCCTTCGACGATGATCGTCTCGTCCGACATGGCCGGCACATAGGCGCCACCGGCCGTACAAGAGCCCATCACCACGGCGATCTGCGGGATGCCGGCGGCCGACATGTTGGCCTGGTTATAGAAGATCCGGCCGAAGTGATCCCGGTCCGGGAAGACCTCGTCCTGGTTCGGCAGGTTGGCGCCACCGGAATCGACGAGGTAGATGCAGGGCAGATTGTTTTCCGCGGCGATTTCCTGTGCGCGCAGGTGCTTCTTCACCGTCAGCGGATAGTAGGTGCCGCCTTTGACGGTCGGATCGTTGCAGACGATCATGCATTCCCGGCCCGAAACCCGGCCGATGCCGGTGATCAGCCCGGCCGCCGGCGCGTCGCCGTTATACATGCCGTGCGCCGCCGTCATGCCGACTTCGAGGAAGGGCGTCGCCGGATCGATGAGGTTGGCGACGCGATCGCGCGGCAGGAGCTTGCCGCGGCTGACATGGCGTTCGCGCGCCGTGTCGCCACCACCGGCGGCCGCCACCTTCACCGCGTCTTCGACAGTCGCGATCGCCTCCGCCATGGCCGCCTGGTTTGCCTTGAACGTATCGGAGGACGGAGAAATGTGAGATTTCAGAACGGTCATCAAGTCCTCTTTCGATCGAGTTCGGCCGTTTCAGTTGGCGGCTACCGCGTCTCGGTAAACAGCTCCCGCCCGATCAGCATGCGGCGGATCTCGCTGGTGCCGGCGCCGATCTCATAGAGCTTGGCGTCGCGCAGCAGGCGGCCCGCCGGGTAGTCGTTGGTGTAGCCGTTGCCGCCGAGCGCCTGGATTGCCTCGAGCGCCAGCGCCGTCGCCTTTTCGGCCGCATAGAGAATGCAGCCAGCCGCATCCTTGCGCGTCGTCTCGCCGCGATCGCAGGCGGCCGCCACCGCATAGACATAGGCGCGCGCCGCATTCGCCGTCACATACATGTCGGCGAGCTTGCCCTGCATCAGCTGAAACTCGCCGATCGCCTGGCCGAACTGCTTGCGCTCATGCAGATAGGGGACGACCACATCGAGGCAAGCGGCCATGATGCCGAGCGGCCCGGCCGACAGCACGACGCGCTCATAGTCGAGCCCCGACATCAGCACGCGCACGCCGCCGCCGATGCTGCCGAGCACATTTTCTTCCGGCACTTCGCAGTCCTTGAAGATCAGTTCGCAGGTGTTGGAGCCGCGCATGCCGAGCTTGTCGAGCTTCTGGCCGGTCGAAAAGCCGGCATAGCCCCTCTCGACGAGAAAGGCGGTGATGCCGCGCGGGCCGGCGGCCGGATCGGTCTTGGCGTAGACGACGAGCACGTCGGCATCCGGGCCGTTGGTGATCCACATCTTGTTGCCGTTAAGCACATAGCGGTCGCCACGCTTATCGGCCTTCAGCGTCATCGACACGACGTCGGAACCGGCGCCGGGCTCCGACATCGCCAGCGCGCCAACATACTCGCCGGAAATCAGCTTCGGCAGGTAACGCGCCTTCTGGTCGTCGTTGCCGTTGCGGTTGATCTGGTTGACGCAGAGATTGGAATGGGCGCCGTAGCTGAGGCCGATCGAGGCCGATGCGCGGCTGATCTCTTCCATCGCCACGCAATGGGCGAGATAGCCCATGGCAGCGCCGCCATGCTCCTCGCCGGCAGTGATGCCGAGCAGACCAAGCTCGCCCATCTCGCGCCAGAGCGGCATCGGAAAGGCGTTGTTGCGATCGGTCTCGTCCGCCAAAGGCGCGATACGGTCCGTTGCGAAGCGCCGCACGCTCTCGCGCAACGCGTCGATGTCCTCGCCAAGCGCGAAGCTCAATCCGCCCTGAAACATGTCTATCCTCCCACCGTTCCGGCCAGTGCGGTCTCCTCCCACAGCGGCCGGCCGATAACGCTCCATCCTCTACGCGGATCGCGGCGAATGCAATGATATCAGCGCCGCGACATGGCCGGACGATAGCACCGCGTTTCGCTAATTTCCTTCCAAAGAGGGGCAAAGCCAAGCACGATATGCAAATGCGGAGGCGCCCGCCGATTGCATCCTGTGCGCGAACGGGTTGGCGCGCCCTCGCGCCGAGTCCGGCGGTGGGCGTTGCACTCGTGGTACGGCGATAAGAGGCGCCGTGACGTCGCGGGATCGACGATCAGTTCTTGTTCGGCCAGATTTCCTGGCTGGCGTCGACGGCCGCAAGACCCTGCATCGCGTCGCGATTGCCGGTGGCGGCAAGCGCTTCGAAGATGCGCCGCGCTTCCGCGTGGTACTTGAGGTTCATGTAAGCGTAGCCGCGCAGCACCATCAGGTCCTGGCGGCGCTGCGAAATCTGCCCGAGCTGATCGAGAAACAGGATCGCCTCGCGGTAGCGATTGGCATTGAAGGCGGCAATGGCACGGTCGGCGAGGATCGCCGTCTGCAGCTCGTCGACCCGCCCGCGGCTCTGCGTCGACTTCGTCGCCGACACCGCCGCTTTGTTGGTGAGACCGGCGCGCAGATAGGCCAGGCTCTGGCCATAGGCAGCGTCTTCGCGGATCTGCGACGCAGGTGCCTGCAAGGCGACTTCGAAGGCTTCTGCGGCTTCCAGCGGACGGTTGAGGTCCATCAGGCACCAGCCGCGCGCGAGCGCCGCCTGCGGCGCCATGCCGGCGGGATTGATGGTGGTGCGGCAGCCAGCGCCGCTGCGCACCGATTTCTGGACAACACCGCCCGTGCGCGGCCTCTGAGCGACGGGTTGCTCGACCACCTCGGTGACGACGGTGGTGCGCGCAGCCGACTGCTGTTGCGTCCGCTGCTGCACCTCGGCGGTCGGAAGCGGCGCGCGGCTGACTTCGTCGAGTTTCTCCTTGACTTCGCCAAGCCGGGCGATGCGTTCGGAGCGGCCCGACCACAAATGCTGGATTTCGACGACGCCATCCTTGTCGTTCAACTGGTCGCGGCTGAGCGCGAGGCCATAGGCCGATGGCTCGTCGTCCGGCTTCCAGCGCAGCGCCGTTGCAAACCACTGTGCGGCGGTTGCCGGCTGGTTGAGGGCGCGCGCATACCAGCCGAACTGCTGGGCCGTCGCCGGCTCGCGGGCCTTGGTCGTTTCCTGCGCGATCCGCGCCAGCACGGCGGCATCGAGGGCGACCGGCGGATCGATGGCCAGCAGATTGGCCGTCGCCGCGAAATAGGTCGCAAGCGCGTCGGGCGAGCTGTCGCGCCACGGATAGAGCACGGCCTCAGCCTCGAGCGGTGCCTTGCGCGCGATCAGCGTCAGCGCCAGGCCCTGCGCGGCCGAAGCGCTGTCTTCCTTGTCGTGGGCGCGCCGGAACCATTGCTCGGCGGCGCTCATATTGTCGCGGCGCAGCTGATACCAGCCGAGCAGCAATGCGTCGCTTGCCGTGCCGCCGGTCTCGGCCAGCTTTTCGACGCGCTGGACATACTTGGGATCAACCGCGAGCGTCTTGTCTCCGTCGCCTTCGGCAACGAAGCGCCGAGCGAGATCGTCGCGGATGCTTTCGAACTCCGGCACGCCCTCGGGCGTGGTGCGCTCCAGCGCGAGCAGATCCTGCAGCGTCGCGTAGGGCAGCACCGCAGCAGCCTTCTGCACGGTCGCGAGCCGTTCCGGCGCGTCGTCGCAGCTCTTCAGCACATAGAGATAGGCATCGCGGGCCCGCTCCGGCCGCTTGGTCTCGGCAAAGGCCTGCGCCACATGCCAGAGCACATCGACTTCCGAGCAGGTCAGAAGGCTCGGCGTGCTCGCAGCAATCGAAATCACGGTTTCATACTGCTTGAGCTCGGCGGCGTTCACCAGCCGTGCGCGGGCCTCGGCCACATTGAGGCGCTCAAGCAGGTCCGACGGCGGCTGCCAGGCGGCCTCCTTCGCCTGACGCTCGGCGATCGCCTTGCGCACTTCGGCGTAGCGGCCTTCAGAATAGAGCCGCCACATGGCTTCGAGGGCGACGTCGTTGTTGCGCGGCACGGCCAGCGGATCTGCGGGCGGAACCCAGTCGGGATAAAGCGAGCGCAGGCGCGAGATTTCCGCCTGCAGGCGCGCCGTGTCGCCCTTGGCGGCAAAGTAGCGAAGCGCCGATTCGTCGACGACCGACTGCGGCTTGCTTGCGCTTTGCGTTGCCTCTGACGGCCTGTCGGCCTGGGCCACCTCGGTAAATTGCGGCGCGGCACCGCGCGCGCCCTGGCCGGCGCTGCTGCCGACGGCGGGCGCCTCCTGGCTCTCGCCGGCCAAGCTGCCGAGTTTCTTGTTGTCCTGGCGCAAGAAGCCGCCATCCGTCAGTCCGGCAACCCCGATCGCCGTAGTCATCACAGCGGCAATGGCAACGATTGAGGACTTCATAGACACTCCGGACGCTTCTCCCTCACGTAAGACAACCCCAACAGGTGCAGCGTGGAAGGGTAATATTGCGTCGGGCTGAACACCTTGACGCTGTCGGGTATCGGGACCCTATCCAAGACACAGGCCAGAATATGGTTAACAAATCGATAACCGGGGTCCGTGAGGCTGGTTTGAACCGCCCCCGTGGAGACGTCGCTGAGGACCAATGCGTCGTTGTCACCGGCCATTCCCGCCCGCAGCCGCACCATCAGATCGCGGCCACCCATGTCGGCCCGGGCGAGGTAGAGCGGGATCCGCAAGGCATTGTAGCCGAACTCGGCCGGAAAGCCCTGGGCCGGCTTCGGCATCGTACGCAGGCTGACCCAGTCGGCCGGCATCTTTCTCGGGCCTGATTGCAAAGCATTGATCAAGGCCAGCCCGTCATCCGAGAGCGCCTTCCAGCGCGGCGACGGCGCCACCCGATCAAGGGCCGGAAAAGCCTCGAAGATCCAATAGGACGGATTGACGACCGGGCCATCGGGACGATCGGTCGTGCCGAAGCCCGTAACGCCGGGCAACAGCAAGGTTCGTCCGCCATGGTCGAGCAGGGTGTTGTCGAGGATGGCCTTGGCGATCCGCGACGCCGCCTGCAGATAGTCTTCCCGCTTCCAGCGTTCACCGGCAAGCACCAGCGCATAGGCGATCAGGATATCGCCGTCGGTGGCATTGTTGATGTCGATAATGTGCGGTGTTTCGGTGGCACTCCACTTCCAGGCCGCCAATCCATCGTCCCGCAGCAACAGCTCGCGGCGCGTGAACGACCAGATCAGCGCGAAGTCGGCCGGGTTTTCGGCGAGCACGGCGAGCAGCAGGCCATAGCCCTGACCCTCGCTATGGCTGACATTGCCATTGGCGTCGTCGATGATCCGGCCACCAGAATCGAGGAACCGCGCCTTGTACTGGTCCCATTCGCCAGCCTTCACCGAGCCCCCCTGTTCATCGGCGCCGGCTGCCATCGGCAGCAGCAGCGCAAGCAATCCGGCGAGAAGCGCGGTCCGCCACCTCATTGGCGCCGCCCCAGGCGGGTTAGCATCGAGGATGTCGCCAGCCCCAGAAGCACCGACAGCACGATCAAGAGCAGAGCATAGACCATAATGTTGCTGGACAGCCAGTTGGCAAAGATCAGGCGGTAGTTGGTGAGCGACGGCGGCTGCGTCTGGACGAAATCGAAGCCGGCGACCGGCGTCGCCTCGATCTTGTCCGTCGCCGGCTCATAGGCCGAGACCCGTCCGGCAAGCTGCTGCCAGCGCGTGACGTCGGCGATCGCCGCCGTGCCCTCGCGCAGGCGCTTGCCGGTTGGCGCCGTCAGCAGCGTCCAGGTCGCGTCATCGCTCGGGTTGGCCCCTTGCGCGATCACCAGGCCGGCGCTTTCCGGCGGAACATAGGCGGCTTGCGCTTCGGGCAGGATGCGCAGCGAGCTCAGCGAAATGTCGAACTCCTGCTTCACCCAGGTCTGGAACCCCGTGACCTGGGTGCGCCAGGCGCCGCCGCTCAAGCGCGTGCGCCACTCGTCGATGGCCTTCTGCGTGTCGTCAGGACGGCCGGTGTCCTCCGCATTGCCCCAGGACATCTGCCGGGCAGGATCGATACCGACCTGCGTCAGCACCGTCTTCGGCAGCTGCGGCATGGCGCCGATGAAGATCGCATTGCGGCTGCCAGCCGCAAGCGGCGATGTGATCACCTCCATCAACAGCGGCCTGCCGCCGGCAACGGCCAGGCGGGCAAGGAAGGTCGCGGCGGCCGACAGCGTGTCTTCGTCGGCACGATCGAGGAAAAGCGGAACGGCGGCGCTATCGCTGCGATAGGGGGCGGCAGCACCCGAAATCGCGGCGATATTCGGCCGGCGGCCGATGCGCGCGAAATCCGGCATCCGCAATTCAGACGTATCGAAGAGCGCGAAGCGCGGATCGTTGGAAGCAGGCGTTCCCGGCGCGCAGGACTTGTCTGGCTCGGCGGAGAGCACGGCCTCGATCTCGATCAGGTTCGGACCGGGTTTGAAATGCCGCATCGTTACCTTGATCGGCAGGTGGCGCAGAATGTCGCCGTTGGCCGAATTCAGCGGGATCGTCGATGCGATGTTGCCGTTGATGTAGATGTCGATGTGGCTGCCCGGAAGCACGGCTTCCGTGTAGGCGGCGTCGAGCAAAAGCGTCGCGTCGCCATAGGCATCGGCATAGAAATCCGACGGCACGGCGACGGAAAAACGCGTGCGAAAGCGCCGGCCCGTAAATTCGCTGGTCTCGACCCCAAGTTCGGAGAAGCGCAGGCGCGCATGCGTCACGACCAGCGGCGTCTCCGGCAGCTGCCAGCGCCCGGTGGCGATGACGTCGCGCGGCACGTTGCTCGGGCGGTCCATGGGCTGCGTGATCCCCTCGATCGCCTCCTGAACCGCGGACCAGTCCGGACCGCTGATCACCAGCACCGACGACTTCGTCTTGCCGTCACGCACGAACATAGCGACCGGACCGCTCGACGCGCCTTCCGGCGGGCGTTCGAGGAAAGGCGTCACTTCCTCGGCCGTGCCGACGAGTGCCGTCATCTGCCCGGGTTTTGCGAGTTCAGGCATGGTCTCGCTGAGAGCGAATTCCTGGGCGGGCATCTGTCCGCGCAGCGCCAAACCTTGCGCAAGCCGCATCAGCGCCGCGGTACGGCTCGGCTGCTGGAGGCCGGGAACGACCAGGTTGAACTGTGTCCGGCCGCGCGCATCGAGACCGACGGCGCGCACGTCGTCAAGGCTGGAAAGCGTCGCGCTATCGCCGGAGGCAAAGCGGATGAAGGCCGATTCCGGCGCGATCTCGGTCCACAGCTCATAGGTCGATTCGACCGTGCAGTCCGTGCGGTGGCGCTGGCGAACCTTGACGCGAATGTCGTTTGAGCCGGCACGCAGCAGCCCGGGCTTCAGGTCGTAGCTCAGCGGCGTGGCCGCCTCCGCCGAGCCGATCGCCTTTTCGCCGGCCAGCTCGCCGTTGACGAAAATCGACAGTGTCGACGCTTCCGGCGCAACGACGATTGCGTTCTGATAGGCGAAGTTGAGCGAGGCAGCAGATTGCGCCTGTGCCGGCGTCAGATAGACGGACCAGGTGCGCTCATCGACCTCGCCGGTCAGCGACAACGCGCTGAACGGAATGATGAAGCGTTTGAAGTCGTCCGGCGGCTTGAGCGTGACGATGGGCTCTGCCGGCCCGGTGTTCTTTCCGGCATCTGCCGGCGGCTGCAGGATCGGGGCATCCGCCGGCCGCTCGCCGGACATGTCGAAGGGCGATGGCTGCGCGGACACGCCGGTTGTAAGGCTGGCAAGCAAGAGGGCCGGGAGAACGAGGCGCCTGAGCATCAAGCACCTTCCTTCTGTGCCTCGGAGCCGCGTAGGCTGCGAAGGAAATAGATCATGCCGCGGCTCGTCTGATAGAGCGCCAGCCAGAGGAACCAGAGCGTTCCGCGCACAAGGCCCGGATTACCGCGCCGCGCGCTTTGAAACTCGCTCCATTGCCGCGAATTGGCAAAGATCAGGTCTGCGACCAGACCGTGATGGCGAGCGACCTGCGGCAGGTAGCGGCAGCCGATGACGGTAATATCGCCGGCAATCTCCTTGTTCCTGATCGCGACCGGCAGTGTTTCGGCCCCGCCGCTGCCGCTGTAGGGCTCGAAGCGGATGCCGCCCTCGGTGTCGGTCGGCATCGTCGATGCATCGATGCCATAGACCTGGACCCGCGCGCCGTTGGCCGAAACGTCCTCGATCGTTGCCGGATACCATTTGTCGGCAACTCCGAACTCGCAGCGGCGGCTGACCTTGACGCGCCGGGAGGCTGCCCGTTCGCCGCGCTCGGAGACGACACCGAGCACGCAGCCGGCCATGATCAGGTTCAGGAGGTTCCAGCCGCCGACGACGAGCGTCACGTCTGCCTTGTAGGGCTCGGTGTAGACCCGGTAGACCGTCATCAGCAGGGCAACGAAAAGCACCGCGAAGATGACGAAGAACGGCCGGGCGATCTCGGAGAGCCGGCTTTCGAGGATCGATTCATCCTTTGCCGTCACCTTGAAGGTCGGCCGGCTCGGCCGCAGCAGCACCGAGATGACCGCCGGCAGCAGATGCACCGTCTGGGCGAACTCGTAGAGTTCGGAGATCCAGGGCCAGCGGAACGAGCCGTAGAGATAGTTCTGCATCATCAGGTTCACGACCATGTAGGCCAGCGTATAGGCGAGGAACTCGCCGCCAGACGCCGTGAAGATCTCAAGGTCGAAGAACAGATAGAAGAGCGGTGCGAAAAGGAAAATCGTCCGCGGGATCGGGAACAGCCAGAACAGCGTCGACGACATATAGCAAAGCCGCTGCGGGATCGACAGGCCGCCCTTGAACAGCGGGAAGCGGAAGATGAGGATCTGCATCATCCCCTGCGCCCAGCGGCTGCGCTGGCCGATGAAGCTGGCGAAGGTCGCTGGCTGCAGGCCGGCGATCAGCGGACGGTCGACATAGATGCTGTTCCAGCCGCGCCCATGCAGCGCCAGCGCCGTTTCGCAATCCTCGGTGATGCTCATGCCGCTGAAGCCTTCGGTATCTTCCAGCGCCTTGCGGCGCAGAACGGCGGCCGAGCCGCAGAAGAAGGCGGCATTCCACTTGTCGAGACCGCGCTGGATGATGCCGTAGAACATCTCGTTCTCGCTCGGCATCTTCTCGAAGGTGCGCAGGTTGCGCTCGAGCGGGTCCGGGTTGAGGAAGAAGTGCGGCGTCTGCACCAGGAACAGCTTCGGGTCCTGCTCGAAATAGCCCACGGTCTCCAGCAGGAAGTCGCGCGCCGGCGCGTGGTCGGCGTCGAAGACCGCGATCAGCTCGCCGTCGGAGTGCAGCATGCCGTTGTTGAGGTTGCCGGCCTTGGCGTGCTCGTTGCGCTCGCGCGTGAGATAGCGCACGCCGAGATCGTCGCAAAGCGCCTGCAGTTCCGCATTGCGGGCGGATGCGCGCTGCGCTTCGACGAGGTTTGCCGAATTGCGCTTCTGCAGCGTGCCGCCGTCGTCGAGCAGCCAGACCGTCAGCTTGTCGGCCGGATAATCCATCGCCTTGGCGGCCGCCAACGTATTGGCGAGCAGGCCCGCGTCCTCGTTGTAGGACGGCACGAAGACGTCGACCTTCGGAAACTTGCCAGGAGAAATCGAGCTCGCTTTGCGCGGCGGCAACGGCATCGCCACCACGAACAGGCTGAGCGACAGCATCATCACGCTGTACATTTCAGCGAGATAGAGCAGGAAGCCCGGAATGAAGTTTTCAAGCTGGTTGAGTGGCGGCAGCGTGCTCGTCGTGCGCCAATAGACATAGCGCAGCACGATCGCCGTACCGAAGGCGAGCGCGATCAGCCGCCAGCGGCCACCGGCATTGGCAAGCTTCAGCACGGCCATGAAGGTAACGATGAGAACGCTGACGATGAGCTGCGTCTGGAGGTTCACCGGCAGCGTGATGACCGCCATCACGCAAAGCGAAAAAAACGCCCAAGCCGCAACCGATCCGATCCTGCTCATACATTTGCCTTCCAGCGTTCGGCATCATGCCACTGGTATTGCCCGACCCATATTCGACCGAGTCTCCCCTACCGACACCAGCCCATAACAAAGGATGGTTAGCGGTCGATTAAGGGCAGGCTCCTCCGGTCTGCTGCCCTGCACACGCCGGAGCCGGCACGATCACGTTCGGCAAGGTTTTCGCCGTGGTTTCCGCCTGCGCCTGCGGCACCGAGACGGTCCCGTCCGGTTGCGGAACCGGGATCGCCGTCACCGCGGTGGGCGCGACAACAGGCTGCTCGACGCGGGCCGGGACGCTGGTGACCTCACGTCGCGCCACCGGCTGCGCCTGGCGCCTGATGACCACTGCCGGCGCGCTGTCGGGCGCTGCCTCTTCCTTGCGATAAATCGGGCTTCCGGTTCGACCGAGGCCCGCCTCCAGCGGCGGCGGGGCGCCATAGGGGTTCCAGGCTGGATCGCCGAAGGTGCCGGTGATCGTGTAGCCGTAGACCGGGGCCAGAAGCTCGGTCTCGCTGGCGCCTGCCGCGCAATAGCGCAGCCGCACCTGGATCGTGCCGTAGCCCTTGAGCGGCGAGCGGTGGTTCTCCGCCTGGCGGATCTGCTGCCAGGCAAAGATGCAGGCGTCGTTCCCTCGGCCCTGGCCGAAGGCATAGCCGAACGGGCCGTAATTGTTCTGCAGGAAGTATGGGTTGAGCGACAGCGAAACGCCGGGCAGCGCCCGGCGCGCCTCGGCCATCATCTTGTTGTCGCGCACGCCGGCATAGTTCGAGCGCGACTGCTGGTCGAATTTGGCGTTCATCGGGCCGAAGAACTTGGCCCGCAGCAGGTTCTGACCCGGGGTCGCCGCCGAAGTGTAAAGATAGATATCCTGCTCGATCGCGTTGGTGCTGCGCCGTTCGACGACGTTCAGCACTGCAGGTCCGCCGGGCGGCGGCAGGATCAGCGCGTTTTCCGAGGGAACCATGATGCTACCGGTCGGCGTGCCGACGTCCTGGCGCGTGTTGCAGCCCGACAGCACGGTCGCGGCCACCAGCGACACTGCAGCCACGCGTAAGCCGTGTGCAGGGCGCAGCCGTCTCTCCGACGTGCCGAATCTCCGACTCAGATATCGTTGCATCATGGCTGAGCATTAGTTGATTCACCCCATTTCGCAAACCCGCGAAGTATGGGGGCAGAGATGCCACCGGGCACAAGCGCGCAGTTTCATCCCCTGAAAATCGATTGTTTCAAGTGGCACCGGCGCTCTTCAGCGACACGCCCCCGGACGACCTCAAACCGCCTCGCGCGGGCGGGCGAGATCGTTGACGCCCTCGTCATCCGGGGCCTGCCCGTAGCTCATGCGGCGCATCTGGGCGATGACGCGCTCCATCTCTTCGTCGGGCAAAACAGGCGGTTCACCGAGCGTCAGCGCCTGCACATACATGCGCGACAGGGTCTCGATTTCGATTGCCAGCCACAGGGCAGACTCGAGAGTCTTGCCAAGCGAGATCTGGCCGTGCTGGCCAAGCAGGCAGGCGGTGCGGTCCTTCAACGCCACCAGCGCATTGTCGGACAGCGCTTGGGTGCCGAAGGTCGCATATTCCGCGCAGCGGATCGTGGTGCCGCCGGCAATGCCAGTCATGTAGTGGAAGCTTGGAATGGTCTTGTGGTGGCAGGCAAGCGTGGTCGCATAGACCGAATGGCAATGCAGCACGACGTTGATATCGGTGCGCTCCCGCAGAATATCGCGGTGGAAACGCCATTCGGACGACGGGCGAAGACCTGCGTAGGTACCGTCGAAATCCATTTCGACCAGGTCTTCGGGCTGCATCGTCTCATAGGGCAGCGACGACGGCGTGATCAGGAAACCCGTCTCGGTGCGAACAGAAATGTTGCCCGCCGTGCCCTGGTTGATACCGTTCGAGTTCATGCGGCGGCAGATGTCCACCATCTCGCGGCGGAGCGACAGAATGTCGGCTTTGGTCATCGATATGTCCTTTCGAAGTCGCGACTGAAACCATTGTTGTGCCCGGCCCGGGCGCGGGCTCGCCATTGCGACGCATAGACGGCGACAGCAGGCGAGAGGTGAGACACGTCGCCGGGATCGGCGAGCGAAAGCCGCGCCGGGCGCTGGCGCCGGCCCTCATTTGCAAGCAGCGCGGCGCCGGAGGCTACGCCATAGGCATCGAGATTGTAGCGCACCCGCCGGTTCGGCATGAGTGCGGCGACGAGACGGGCATAGAGCGGATCGCGAAGAAAGCTTCCGTCGAGTACGACCAGCGGCCCCGGCCCCAGCGCTTCCACACACTCCGCCGTCAGAAGCGCGCAATAGAGTAGCGCCAGCGCCTTGCGTTCGATCGGCGTTTCCGGCGGCGGCCCGCTGATACGACCGCGACCGGCACTTCCGGGAAAGAGGCCATCATCGTCGCCGAAGGACGGCAGCGCCATGGTGCGCTTGGCGATCAGACCGAGAACGACGTCGTCAGGCACCGCAGCGCCCGGCGGTTCGCGGCCCGCCACATGGGAGAACTCGCGGCCGCCCATGGTGAGCACACCGCCAAGCGGGCGCCCGAAGACGTCGCTGTTCAGCGTCATGCCACGGTGCTCGTCGAGCCGGTCAAGGGCCGTGCGGCCGGAAAAGCCGACGATCCAGGTCCCGGTCGAAACGACGATGAAATCGCCGAGCCCGCCGGCGTGATAGCGATAATGGTTGAGGCTGCTGTCGTGGCCGCCCGTAAGCACGTGCAAGCCTTCCGGCAATCCGTGGCGCCGGACAAGCGCGGGACGAGCGGAGCCGAGGACCTGCCAGGCATCGGCAAAATCCGGCATCAGGCTCCGCCAGCCGCGTCTCCCGACAATGGGCGCGAAGCGGCGGTCGGCGACATTCCAGAGATGCGATTGCGCGCCAAGCAGGCTCGCCTCGGATGCGGCAACGCCCGACAGCCGCCACGCCCAATATTGCGGCAGGCCGAGATACCAGCGCGCGGCCGCGACGGCGTCTGGCGCATGCTCTTGCATCCAGTAGAGTTGGCGCGCCTGGTGGGTGGCGCTGTGCATCGTCGCGCTGCCGCGATCGAAAAACGAGCCGGAGAGCGGCGCGTAGCCGAGCTGGATTTTCTCCGGCACCGGCTGCTCGTAATCGATCATCGGCAGAGCCGCGCCGCCGGCCATATCCGGGTCATCGCCGACGAGCACGCCGCCGGACCCGTGACCGGCGGCAACGAAGGTTTGCAGCGGATGGCGGCGACCGAGATCGGCGAGACTGGCGAAGATCCATTCGCCGAGGCTTTCGAGATCGTGATGCCGCCAGGGCGGGCCTGGCAGCACCGGGTTGGCGATGCTCAGCGTTTCCAGGACGAAACCGTCTGGTGTGACCGCGTTCAGCTTCACATTGGTCTTGCCGACGTCAAGGACGGCAACCGTCCCCGTGTCCGCATCCGCTGAAACTGCCATGCTGCAACCCTCCGTCCTGATCGAGACGGCGCCGAAAGCGCGCCCGCCTAGATCAATCCGTATTGCCTCGCCTTGTTCCTTAGGAACGGCAGGCCGTTGCCCATGACTTCCTCCTCGTCCCTGGCGACCGGCCGCCAGACGGCGAGGCCATAGGCGACTTCCGGCGGCATGTTGATGAAGCTTTCCATCGCGAGACCGCCCTTGAAACCGATCGCGGCCAGCGTCGCGAAAATCTCATCCCAGGCGCAGTTGCCGTAGCCGGGCGTGCCGCGATCGCTTTCGGACAGGTGAATGTATTTGATGAAGTCGCGGGCATCGAGAATGCCGGTGCCGATGCCCTTTTCCTCGATGTTCATGTGGTAGGTGTCGAGGTGGACGAAGACGTTGTCGGCGCCGACCCGCTTGATCATATCGACCGCCTGCCAGCCGGTGTTGATCAGGTGGTTCTCGTAGCGGTTGACCGCCTCGACGCCGAGCTCGATGCCACGCGTCTTCGCGTGCTTGGCGGCGGCCTGCAACACACGGGCAATGTTGTCGTATTCGGCTTCGGTCGGCGGCACGCCAGTGCGCTCGCCGATGCCGCCATAGATGACGCCGGACAGTGCCTCACCGCCGAGATCGGCCGTCTTGTCGATCGCCACCTTCAGATGCTCGATCGCGGCATCCGGGCGAACGGACGCCCAGGCGCGCTCCGGCAGGCCGAGCGAGCAGACGGCACGCAGCTTGTGTTTCTCAAGCAGCGCCTTGGTGTGGGCGGTATCGACCGCCGGCGGATTGAGCATCGGGATCTCGATGAAGTCGACGCCGTATTTCACCGCCGCCGCAACGGCGCGCTCGGCACCCGGGCGATCCCAATTCATGGTCCACATGCTCGTATGGACGCCAAAACCCTGCATGGTCATGTTTCCTTTCTGACAAATGAAATCTTGAATTTGGTGGCGATGAAGCGCAGCACCATGACGCCGGCGAGCAGCAATCCCCAGACGGCGGTCGCCAGATGCTGGTTGGCCCCGACGAGGTTGAGGCCGGAGGAGAGAAGCTGCAGCACCACCAGGGCGACGAAGACCGGAATGACCCGCCCGAAGCCGCCGAACGGATTGACGCCGCCGAGGAAGCAGGCGAGCACCGTGATCAACAGGTAGCTTTCGCCGTGGCCGATGCGCACGGAGTTAAAGCGCGCCAGCATGATGATCCCGGCAATTGCACACATGGCGCCGGAGAGCGCATAGACGAGCACGATCACCTTACGAGTGTTGATGCCGGAATATCGCGTCGCCTCGAGATTGGAGCCGATCATGTAGGTGTTGAAACCGAGCTTGGTGCGGGTGAGCAGCACGTGCCAGGCGAGCACGCAGACGATGAAGACGACGAGCGGGATCGGCACGCCGAGAAACGACCCGTGGCCGAGCGGGCCGAGGAAGGACGGGAAGCCCGAGACGTCGCCGCCACGCGTCAGGAACTCGCCGAGGCCACGCAGGAAGATCATCATCGACAGCGAGACGAGGATCGGATGCGCGCGGGTAAAGGCGATCACCAGCCCCATGACCACGCCACTTGCCGCGCCAACGAGAATGGCGAGCACCGAACCGAGCAGGAAGGCGCCCGGGCCTGCCTCCACACCGCCGTTTGCCTGCAGCACCCAGGCAAGCGTCAGCCCAGCGATGTTGGCCGTGAAGGTGATCGCAAGATTGAGCCCGCCGGTCAGGATCGGCAGCAGCATGGCGAGCGTCAGCAGGCCAAGCTCCGGAAGCTGGAAGGCGACGGAGCCGAAGGTGGCTGCGCTGAGGAACTGCGGCGAGGCGGTGCCGAAGACCAGCATCACGGCGAGAAAAGCCAGCCCCGGCCCGGCCATCTCCGGGCCGATGAAGGTCTTCACGCGGTCGACAATCGCGCTCATCGTCCGGCTCCTTTCTGGCTGACGAAAGGCAGAAGCCTTTCGATGCGGGTGTTGGAGAGCGTGATCGCCACGAGGATGATGGCACCGATGATCATCTTGAAGGCGAAGGGCGAGACGCCCATCAGGTTGAGGCCGTTCTGGGTGATCGAGATCAGGAGCACGCCGAGCACGCAGCCGAGCACCGAGCCCTTGCCGCCGCCAAGCCGCGCGCCGCCAAGGACGACCGCCGCAAGCACGTCGAGTTCGCGACCATAGAGCGCGTTCGGCACCACCTCCTGCGCATAGTGCGCCTGGATGAGCCCGCCGATCCCGGCCATCAGACCGAGCCAACCGAAGGCGATGAACTGCATGGCGCCGATATTGATGCCGAATCGGCGCGCACCCTCGGGATTGTCGCCGAAGGCATAGAGCTGGCGGCCGGTGGTGGTGCGGGTGATCAGCACCCAGGTGGCGATGACGCAGACGACCATCACCAGCACCGGCAGGGTGATCTCGATCCAGGTCCCGTCCGGCATCTCGTGTTCAAACAGGATGACGCGGTCCGTCAGCCAGTCCGGCAGATCATAGATCGACACGCCCTTGGTGAAGAACATCAACAGGCCGAAGTAGATGTTGAAGGTGGAGATCGTCGCGACGATCGAGATGACCCGGAAGCGGTGGATCAGGAAGGCGTTGATGGCGCCAAGCAGGATGCCGATGGATCCGGCGATCAACAGCCCCGAGACCCAGCCGCCACCACCGATCCAGCCAAGTGCGATCGCAGTGCCGTACTGAACGACGGACGCGGCGACGGCGAAGGAAATGTCGATGCCGCCGGCGATGAGCACGACGAGCAGCCCGACGGCGAAGATGATGTTGACCGAGCTGATGTTCAGCAGGTCAAAGGCGTTGCCGAGCGAGAAGAAGTTGGCGGTCGAGACCGAGAGTACGGCGCTGATCGCGATGATGACGGCAAGCAGCGACACTTCCGTCGCGTGGGTGCGGACGAAGCTACGCATAGACCGCTCCTTCGATCTCGGAGAGCGAAGCGCTGCGCGGATCATAGCTGCCGACGATGCGGCCCTGCGCCATGTGCAGCACGCGATCGGCGTTGAAGTAGACCTCCGGCACCTCGTCGGAGATGAGGATGATCGCAAGTCCGGTCTCGGCAAGCCGCGCGACGATGTCGAAGATGCCGGCACGCGCGCCAACATCGACGCCGACAGTCGGGGCGTCGAGGATCAGCAACTTCGGATCGGTTGCCAGCCACTTGGCGATCGCCACGCGCTGCTGGTTGCCGCCGGAAAGCGTGGAGATCGCATCCTGCTGCAGCCCGATCTTGACGCCGAGATCGGCGATCCAGCGACCGACAAGGCTGCGCTTGCGATCCTCGGAAAGCAGACCGCCCGAAAGGATCTTGTCGAGCGAGCTGATGACGAGGTTGTCGGCAATCGACTGCGGCTGGATGAGGCCGAGCGACAGCCGGTCCTCCGAGAGATAGGCGACACCCGCCGCAATCGCATCGCGGTTGGAGGAAAAGCGGACCGGCTTGCCTTCAAGCGCAATGGTGCCGGATGCCGGCTTCAGCATGCCGAAGAGCGTCAGCGCCAGTTCGGTGCGCCCGGCGCCGAGCAGGCCGGTAATCCCAAGCGTTTCGCCGCGCCTGACCGAGAGCGAGATATCCTCGAACTGGCCCGGGCGGGAAAGGCCCTTCACGTCGAGCACAACGGGTTGGCCATCACGGGGTCTCGCGCGCACCTGCTGGTCGAAGGTCTTGCCGGTCATCAGTTCGGTGATGCGCGATTGGGTCATGCCGGTGGCAGGATAGACGCCGACCAAGGCACCATCGCGCAAGACGGTGATGCGGCTTGAAATTTCCAAGACCTCGGCAAGCCGGTGGCTGACGAAGACGACGGCAACGCCGGAGGCGGAGAGCCCGCGAACGATATCGAGCAGATGATCGGTTTCCGACTGCGTCAGCGACGCGGTCGGCTCGTCCATGAAGACGAGCCTCGCTTCGCCGACCAGCGCCCGGGCGATCGCCACGATCTGACGCTGGGCAATCGCATATTCCTTGAGCGGCAGGTCGACATCGAGTGTCACGCCAAGACGGGCGAGCGCGTCGGTGGCGATCTGGCGCATCCGGCCATAATCGACAAGTTTCGGCCAGCGGCCGAGCACGGTCTGGAAGGCGATGTTTTCGGCGACGCTCATCTCGGGAAACAGCGCCAGGTCCTGCCAGATCACCTGGATGCCATGGTCCTGCGCGGTCACCGGCGACATGTGGGAATAGGTTTCGCCATCGAACTCGATCGAGGCGCCGTCGGCGGGGCGGTAAACGCCAGTGATGATCTTGATCAGCGTGCTCTTGCCGCAGCCGTTTTCGCCGGCAAGGCAATGAACCTCGCCCGGGCGGACGTCGAAGCTCACATTCTTGAGCGCGCGAACCCCACCAAACGTCATGTTGATATCGCGCAGGGCCAGAAGCGGCGTCTCGCCTCCTCCCGCGGTCGCAAGCTGGTGCATGGACTGCCCCTAAATCACGTTAAGTCCGAGCAGGATGCGGGCAGAACCGCAAACATCTTTCCTCATCCGGCTCCAGTACGGTTGAGGGACTTGCCAGGCCGACCGAAGCCGGCCCAGCAGCCGGGAGAACCCTTAAATTCGGGTTTTCAGAGGCCCATGGCCGCGAGGTCCGCGACCGTGTCCTTGTTGATCGGTACGAGCTGGTCAACGATGATGTTGCGGTTTTCGAAGTCCGGCTTGACCTTGCCGAGACCTTCGATCTCGTCACCGTCCTTGACCTCTTCGCCCTTCATCAGCTTGTCGGCAAGCGTGACGAAGACTTCGCCGGCCTGTTTCGGATTCCACATGAAGCCGCCGGAGATCGCGTCGGCCTTCACCAGCTTCTGGCCCTGGCCGGGCGAGAAGGGACCGAGCACGAAGATCTCGCCGACCTTGCGTCGTTCCTCGACGGCGCGGCCGGCGCCGATCGGGCCCTGGCTGCCGAAGGCAAGGAAGCCTTTCAGGTTCGGATGAGCAGAGATCAGGTCGAGCGCGGTCGACCGGCTCTTGTCGACGTCTTCGGCCACGCCATAGCGATCGCCGACCAGCGTCATATCCGGATGGTTCTTCTTGATGTAGGCGATCGCGGCATCGGCCCAGGCATTGTGCAGCGGCACAGTCAGCGAACCGACGAAGACGGCATATTCGCCCTTGCCGCCCATCTTTTCGGCCAGCAGCTTGCCATGCGCCTCACCGAAACCGGTCGAGGATGCGAGCTCGAAGTCCCAGTCGGCACCCTTCTGGCTCGGCGATTCATGGGTAATGACGATGATGCCTTTTTCCTTGGCCTTGGTCAGCACCGGCTCCAGCACCTTGGCGTCGTTCGGCACCACACCGATAACCTTCACGCCTTGGGCGATAAGATCCTCGATGGCGCGCACCTGCAGCGCCGGGTCGGCGCTGGTCGGGCCGACCATGAAGGCGTCGATACCGAGCTTCTGGCCGCGCTCCTTGATGCCGGCCTCCATGGCGTTGAACCACGGAATGCCGCCGATCTTGACGACGACGCCGACCTTGCCGGCATCCTGCGCAAAGGCGGCCGCCGAACTCGCAAGCGCCAGCGATGTCGCCAGGGCGGCGACGAGAATTTTCCTGATCATGTTCTCTCCTCCACTCGTTCCCATCAAGGGAACGCGCCCGGTCGCCTCGGCGCCGGCCTCCAGTTTCAAATCATCACTGGCGAAGTGTTCCTCGCCTCCCTGAAACGCCGCCTCCTCAGACGACACCATCAAATTTGCACAATCGATATTTCTTGTTTGCACAATCGATGGTGCAAGAACTATTGTGCAGACTTAATCTTTCGTCAAGGGGAAATCGGCACTAAAACCACGAGGGGAGAAAACGATGGCCAGCAGCAGCAAGAAGAAAGCGACGATCTACGACCTGTCGGTGTTGTCGGGGAGCTCGCCTTCAACCGTAAGTGCGGTTCTGAACGGCACTTGGCAGAAGCGCCGGATCAAGGAAAGCACCGCGGAACTGATCCGCAGCTTGGCCGAGACCCACCAGTACACGGCCAACCGCCAGGCGCGCGGGTTGCGCAGCTCGCGCTCCGGCCTGATCGGCCTGCTGCTTCCGATCCATGACAACCGCTACTTTTCGTCGATGGCGCAAACCTTCGAGGCGCATGTCCGAAGCAAGGGCCAATGCCCGATTGTCGTCAGCGCCAGCCGCGATCCGGAGGAAGAGCGCAAGACCGCCGAAACGCTCATCTCCTATTCGATCGACGAGCTGTTCATCTGCGGCGCGACCGACCCCGACGGCGTGCACGAGGTCTGCGAGGCGGCCGGCCTCAAGCACATCAATATCGACCTGCCCGGCACCAAGGTGCCCTCCGTCATCAGCGACAACTACGAGGGCGGGCGCATGCTGACGGAAGCGATCATCCGCCACTTCCAGGCCGCCGGTCCGCTTGCACCGCATGAACTCTACCTCTTTGGCGGCCGCAACGACCACGCCAGCCGCGAGCGTATCCGCGGTTTCCGCGCCGTCAAAAGCGAACTGCTCGGCGCCGATCCGGACGAATGCATCCAGCCGACGGGCTATGCGCCGAACAATGCCCGCCTCGCCTTCGAGGCCTTCTACGAGAAGCACGGCAAGCTGCCGCGCGGCCTCTTCGTCAACTCGTCGATCAACTTCGAAGGCCTGCTGCGCTTCATGGCCGGTCACCCGCACGAGAATTTCGCCGACCTGGTCGTCGGCTGTTACGATTACGACCCCTTCGCGTCCTTCCTGCCCTTCCCGGTCATCATGATCCGCCAGGACGTCGAGGGCATGATCACCAAGGCCTTCGACGTCATCGAGGAAGCCCGGCCGCAGCCGCGCATTCACCTGATCCAGCCCGAGCTGGTGCAGCCGCGCACGGCGCTGACAGGCCCGCTCGACGCGTTGAAAGACATCGAATAGCCCAGAACACCACCGATTCCGCGGCTACCACGATATAAAACAGAAAAATCCTCTGTACATTACATTAGAATCATCGTATTCATTGGCCATGGATGACGTTGACAGAAAAATCGTCGAAATTCTCGCTGACGATGCGCGGCGATCGCTGACCGATATCGGTGCTGCGGTGGAGTTGTCGCCGTCGGCCGTCAACGAACGCATTCGCCGGCTCGTCGCCAATGGCGTGATCCGAAATTTCACCGTCGAGGTCGATCATCGCGCGCTCGGCCTCGACGTACTCGCCTTCGTCTGGGTCGGCCTTGCGCCGGACGCGGACGAGGAAGCGTTCCGCGGCTTCATGGCCGGCCATCCCGCCGTGGCGGAATGCCACCATGTCACCGGCGCCTGGTCCTATTGCGTCAAGGTGCGGATGCCGTCGCTCAGTGAGCTCGAGCCGTTCCTTGCCGAAATGAAGCAACGGCGGTTCCTGGCGCGAAGCGAAACGGTGATCGCTCTGTCGACCGTGCGGGAAAGCCTGACGACGATCGCGCCGCGCGCCTGACGGACGCGCAAACTGCTGCAACTTTTTTGTTTTGCCGGGCAGGCACCGTCCTTCAAGCGGATCGGTACGACCATGCCACGGCCGGAGCCCTATGCCATGTCCACATTGCTATTTGGAAAAAGCCTGCTCGTCGGCCTCGCGGTCGCAGCCCCTTTGGGCCCCATTGGGGCGCTCTGCATCAACCGCACGCTGGAGCGCGGCTTCTGGGCGGGCGTGGCCGGCGGCCTCGGAACGGCCGCCGCCGATGCCACCTATGCGGCCCTTGCGGCAATCGGTTTTGCCGCCTTTGCCGCCGTGCTTTCGATCATCGCCATGCCGCTCGGCCTTGCCGGCGGACTGTTCATGATCTGGCTCGGCTGGAGTGGATTGCGGCCGAAGCCGGTGACGGCGGCGGCCGATGTCGGTGGACGCGATCTCATTCGCACGACCATCGCCACCTTTTTCCTGACGATGACGAGCCCGGCGACGATCCTTTCCTTTGCCGCGATCTTCGCTGGCCTCGGCCTTGCCGAAGCGGGCGACGCGGTCAGTGCTGCCGTCGTGGTCCTGGGCGTCTTCCTGGGATCGCTCGGCTGGTGGTTTTTCCTAAGCGGCGGTGTAGCGATCGCCCGGTCGCGACTGCCCGACAGCTTCGTCGTCTGGGTATCGCGCATTTCGGGGTTGGTCCTGATCGCCTTCGGCATGATTGCCATCGGCGCCGCCGCGAAGGGGCTGCTCTAACGCCTGTTGACGCAGCCCTTTACCGGCTGCGTCAATCACTTTCGGCCCCTAAGCGTCAGGTCGCGGGCTTTACCGCCTCCACGTGCCACCACTTGGGTCGGGCAGTGCGATAGCTGTGGCTCTTCGGGATCAGATCGACTGCACTCGTCTTGTCGAACGCGCCGAGCAGAAGGGCAACCACCGGCGCATCGTCGATCGCGCCGAGACTGCTGCCGCAAGCCGGGCAGAAGGCGCGGCTCGAATAATCAGAGGAACGATAAACCGATGGCGCGCCGCCCGGTCCGGTCCAGGTCACGGCTTCGCTCGGAAATTCGACCCACGCCAGGGTCAAGGCGCCCGAATGGCGCTGGCACATCTTGCACGAACACGTATGCGGCTTGCCGGCTGTCCCTTGCGCCTCGAACCGGATTGCTCCGCAAAGGCATCCGCCCGTGTGCGGCTTGAGCCTCTTGGCAACGGACCGCGTCATACTTACCTCCAGTTGTGGCTTCGAATCGGCGCCAGTATAAACATCCGCGACCAAATTGGAGGCATCCGTGCGTGCAGTTCGGGCGATATCTGCCCTTGTGGTTTTCGGCGGCATCGCAGGCGAGGCAATGGCCGAGGATGGTGTGCGCCCGTCTGCAACCGGGCCAATGCCGAAGGACCGGATCGTCTCCGGCGCCTTCGAGATGGACTTCACGAAGATCCCGTAATCGCGGCAGCTTACATGCCGGCACCGGCTCAGTAAAACCACGCGCCGATATCACGAAACGCGCGTTTGCTCTGATCGCGCCTGTTGCCGTCGCGGGCCGCCTGATCGTCGCCGATCGGCAGACTGAAGCCGAAAGGCTCGGCCGGCACACCGCCGCGATCGCACCAATAGGCATCGAGGTCGGCGCGCATCATCCGGCGCCGCTTGAGCCGGCGGCGGTTGATGACGTGCCTGTCGTTCGAAACCGCGAAGACGTGCCCGGCCTGGCCTTCCGTCACCAGGCCGTTGAGGACGAGCAGGGCCGCATCCTTGGGCCGAAGCCCGCCGAGATCGCGTGTTGCCGTGATCAGCGCTCGCTTAGCCTCTTCGCCCTTCGGCCCCTGCATTCCGCCGATGGCGAGACTATAGCTGTCTCCCTCGCACCGCACGAAGACGAAGCCGACGGTGCAGAGCGCGTAGCCGTCGCTCTGCCGGCGCAGCCGGATTGCGAAAGCTCCCTCGTGGCGGGCGCCGCTATGATCGGCCAGTTGCAGCTGGATGCGATAATTTTCGCTGCGACCGGAAACCGTGCCCATCTCCAGGGTACTGCCGCGCCAGAGCGCCATCAGCGATCGACGCGACAGAACCTCGCTTGCGACATCGAAGTGATTGAGCAGCAGGTCGAGCCTCGCAGCCGACGACGCGCCGTGCAGGAAGAATGTCGGGATCGATTTGCGCACAAGGTCGTCATGCGGCAAGCCCAGTCGGTAGCGCTCGGAGAAATCTCCAAGAAAGCCGATCCAGCGCGATGTCAGGAGCGGATGGCGCGCAAACCGCATGGAAAAGACGACTGCGCGCTTCAGGCTCACTCTCAGGCCGAGCTTGAGCACATGGCCGGTGAGCGACGTTTTCTCCCCTGAATTTTCACCGACGACGGGCGCAGAAACCGACCGGCCCGAAGGCGCCAGCGGCTCGCCGATGAATGCCTTGCCGTCGACCGGCAACCGCAGATCCGCGCTGTATTCCTGCCTGAATTCCAGGGACATGGTGCTATCCTTGAGTGCAAACGCTGCTGGCCGAAGGACTCGGCCGAGCTCAGGTTTGCCCGGGCACTGTCAAGGATTTGCGGAGAACCGGTGGGCAATTGCACACCGGTTCCATACACGCGCAAGGATGGTGACGCGTCGAAAGTCCGGCCGGACAAGAAACGAAAAATTGCGCAACGCTGCTGCAGCAACGCCGGTTGCTCAGAGGGCGGGTTCCCGCGGCAGGACGAGCGTTATCACGGCGCCGCCGCCGGCGCGCGCGGCAAACTCAAGCCGTCCGCCATGCGCCTTGGCGATCGCCTGGACGACGGAAAGCCCCAGACCCGTTCCGCCCGTCGCGCGCGATCGCGAGGCGTCGCCGCGCCAGAACAGGTCGATCGAATGGGTCGAAACGTCGTCCGGAAGACCGGGACCACGGTCCAGCATCCGGACAAAAGCCTCGTCGACACCCCGTCGCCCGGTCTCGCAGCGCAGGACACGGCCGTCTGCGGCGTAGCGCGTGGCGTTTTCGATCAGCGCCAGCAGCGCCTGGCGCAGGCGCTGCGAATCGCCCGAAACCCGCACCGGCTCGAGCGCGACCTCCACCGACATGCCAACCGAGCCAAGCAGGGTGTTCG
>NZ_JTLA01000304.1:0-251 GCF_000799055.1 Ensifer sp. ZNC0028 | reverse complement strand
TCGTCGAGCACGACGAAGGGGTTCTTGCCGCCCATTTCCAGCTGGTACTTGCGATTGTGCTCGACGGACGCCAAGGCGACGCGTTTGCCGGTACCGGTCGAGCCGGTGAAGGTGATGGCGTGCACATCGGGGCTGTCGAGCATCGCCTGGCCGACGACCGAGCCCTTGCCCATGACGAGGTTCAACACGCCCTTCGGCAGGCCGGCGCGGTGGAGGATGTCGACGATCGCCCAGGAACTGCCGGGAACCAG
>NZ_JTLA01000303.1:0-391 GCF_000799055.1 Ensifer sp. ZNC0028 | reverse complement strand
AGGGCCGACTTGCGCCGGCGCGGCTGCATGTAGCAAAAGCCCCTTGAGTGCACAAGGGATGGCTGTGGACAAATTGAAAGATGGCGACGGACCGTCCGAAGCATTCACGATGGGACGCAAAGGGACCGCGTTCGGCGGGTGTATTTTAGCCCCGCGAACGGCCACGACGGGATCGCCGGCGGTTCTTTTGGTGTGCGCGCAAGATGAGCGACGGCCGACACACCCCTATTCCAATGCTTGATGTGGACTGGAAGGCAAAGGGATGCACCGGTTGCGCCCAGGCAGAAATCCCAATTTGGCTAACACCAGGATTAAAAACAAAAAACCCGGCCGAAGCCGGGTTTTTTTGGTGCGGTCGAGAAGACTCGAACTTCCACGGGTTGCCCCACAG
>NZ_JTLA01000302.1:0-411 GCF_000799055.1 Ensifer sp. ZNC0028 | reverse complement strand
GTCCGAGTACGAGATGTTGCTGGAAAGCAGGCCCGTGCCGTTCGTGACGTTGGCGCCAGAAGCGTTCACTTCGATGAGCGAGCTCTTGTTGGTGTCGTACTGCAGCGTCGTCAGGCTGACATTGCCCTTGGCGTCGCGGTTGAACGAACCGACAATCGACTTCGTGCCGGCAGCGTTGTTCGGGTCGGTGTAGACCCAGTTTTCGCCGGAGAAGGAAGCCGACTTGGCAATGCTCAGGAGCTGGTTCTGCAGTTCCTTGATTTCCTTCTGGATCTTGCTCTTGTCAACGCCCGGCTCGCTGGCGGCAACCAGCTTCTTCTTGATTTCGTCGACGACGTCCTTGGAGTTTTCCATGGCCGACGAAGCAACGTCGGTCTTGGCAGCGCCGAGGCCGAGGGCGTCCTGAACGGC
>NZ_JTLA01000039.1:0-47538 GCF_000799055.1 Ensifer sp. ZNC0028 | reverse complement strand
GGTGCGCATCCGCCTGACCGACGACCAGGGCAAGCAGTACAACCTCTTGACCGCCGAGGGTGCCGCACCTTCCACCGATATCGTGACCGTCACCGGCCATCGTCTGTCGCAGTTCATGAAATCGAACCTGCTCTCGACGCTCGACACCGGGCGGCTGAAGAACTGGGGCAAGCTCGCCGCCGCCTACAAGGGCGCGCCGCAGCTCACCGTCGACGGCAAGACCTTCGGCGTGCCGCTCCTTGCTGGCTTCGAGGGGCTGGTGCGCAACACCGAATACGCCAAGGCCTCCGACAGCTGGGAGATCATGTTCGACGAGGAAAACAAGAACCTGACCTCCTATATCGTCAGCGACTTCCTCTCGATCGTGATGCGCTACCAGGGCAACGACGGCGACTACGTGACCTATGGCGACAAGCCCGATGTTGCGCAGGCCGCCACGAACCAGGCCCGCGACTTCCTCATTCAGCACAAGGACAAGGTCCGCAAATACTACGACGCCGGCTCCGAGCTGCAGCAGATGTTCGTCAACGAGGACATCTATCTCGCGCAGGCCTGGTCGGGACCGGCCGCCAAGCTCGTCATGGACGGCCACCCGATCGAGATCTCGGTGCCGAAGGAAGGCACCTTCGGCTTCCTCTATTCGTTCAACATCGTCAACAACGCGCCGAACGCCGACGCGGCCTACACCTTCCTCGACGCCATCCTGTCATCGCCGGAGATTGGTGCTGCGATGACCCGCCAGTCCGGCTTCTCGTCGGCCTTCGATGGCGTCGACAAGGTGCTTGACGACAAGGAGCGCGCCGCGCTGTCGCTGCCGCCCGAGCAGGTCGAACGCATCCAGTTCTTCAGCTCGGTCAACCGCGACATGAAGAACGAGATGATCGACAAGGCGACCGCCGAGATCAAGTCGGCCTGACCTCTCGAAATGCGGGCGATCGGCTGAGGCCGGTCGCCCGTCAAAAAATGGACTCTTTCAGAGCCGGGAACAAAGAGAATGCTGGATACGACAACACAACCGCCATCCGTCGGTTTGTCGACGGTACCGCGCTATGCCGGATGGGTCGGCAGGGCGGCGCGCTCAGGTCTATACCGCCATACGATCGGACTGCTCGTCGAAAGCCGGCGCGTGCGTCTCGCCGTGCTCGCGGGCGTGCCGCTTGTCTGGATCGCCATGCTGCACATCGGTCCGATCCTGCAGATGGCCAATATCAGCCTTCTTGCCAACTACCCGCCGCAGCCGGACAAAAGCAGCGAATACACGCTTTCGAACTACGCGCTGTTCTTTTCCGACCGGCTCTATTTTCTGCCCTTCGTGCGCAGCCTGATCTTTGCCGCTGTTGTCACGATCTCGACGCTGGTGATCGTCTATCCCGTTGCCTATTACGTCGCGAAGATCGTACAGCCGAAGAACCGGATGCGGGCCCTGCTGCTGCTCCTGATCCCCTTCTGGGCCGGTGAGCTGATCCGTACCTTCTCGGTCATCATGCTGCTTGCCAACCGCGGGGCGCTCAACGTGCTGCTGCGCGAGTTAGGTTTCATCGACCGGCCGATTCCGATGCTCTACACGTTCTTCTCCCTGAGCTTCGGCGTCATCTACCTGCTCGCGCTCTACATGCTGCTGCCGCTCTATTCGGCAATCGAAAAGATCCCGACGCCGCTGATCCAGGCGGCGGCCGACCTCGGGGCCGGGCCCTTCCAGCGGTTCCGCCGGGTCATTCTGCCACTCTCCAAGGACGGCATCGTTTCCGGCTGCAGCCTCGTCTACCTGACGGCCGTCGGCGTCTTCGCAGCACCGCTGCTGCTCGGCGGGCCCAACTCGGTCATCTTTCCCGAGGTTATCGCGACCCTCTTCCACGGGTCGAACGACAAGTGGCCGGAGGGTGCCGCCTTCTCGATGATCATGCTCGTGGTGTCGCTGACAACCGTCGGGCTGTTCATGCGGGTGGTCGGCGGCCGCTCCGTCCGGCTGATGTGAGGACGGAACGATGCGAACCTATTTCAACGACCTTCCGAAAACCGCGCTAGGCGCTTCCTACTGGATCTTCGCCGTCTATCTGGTCTTGCCACTGGCGCTGATGATGGCGATGAGTTTCAAGGATGCGAACTTCATCGCTTTCCCGATCGGCAACTGGACGCTCGCCTGGTACGGCAAGGTGATCCAGGACAAGCAGTTCCTCGAAGCCTCGCTCTATTCGATCGGCATAGCGCTTGCCACCACCGTCTCGGCAACGATCATCGGCGTCTGGATTGCGCTTCTCGTTTCGGCGGAAAACATCTGGGGCAAGGCGGTGATCTTTGCGCTCGCCTGCCTTCCGGCCGTCGTGCCGGGGCTGATCAACGCCATCTCGATGCGCATCTTCATCCGGGCGGTGGACATTCCGACCGGAACCTTCGCGATCATCCTCGCTCATACGGTTCATGCCGTACCCTTCGTCGTCATCATGGTGCTGACGCGGCTGCGGTCGATGCCGGCCAATCTCGTCGATGCCGCGCGCGATCTCGGCGCGGATCCCTTCATCGCTTTCCTGCGCGTCACCATCCCCTATCTGATGCCGGCGCTCTTCGGCGGCATGATCTTCTGCGTGCTGACCAGCATCGACGACTTCGTCCGTACCTTCTTCCTCGGCGGCTACCAGCCGACCCTGCCCATGCTGATCTTCGCCAAGGTGCAAGGCGGCATGTCGCCGGAAATCAACGCCATGGCGACCATCGTGCTCGTCGTCACCACCGCCGTCGGCATCTATGCCGAGCATATCACCCGCCGTTCCAGGAGCTGACGCAATGCAGCCTGTCGTCCATTTCAAGAACGTCAACAAGTCCTATGGGGCGCTGACTGCCGTCGATGATCTCGATCTTGCGATCGCGCCCGGCCAGTTCGTCACGCTGCTCGGCCCGTCCGGCTGCGGCAAGTCGACGACGCTGCGCATGCTCGGCGGCTTCGACAGCCCGACGTCGGGGGAGATCTACCTCGAGGGCAAGCCGATCTCGCACCTTCCGCCGAACAGGCGCAACGTCAACATCGTCTTCCAGGACTACGCGCTCTTCCCGCACCTGACGGTCGGCCGCAACATCGCCTTCGGCCTGGAATTGAAGGGCATGGAGAGTGCGGCGATCCACAAGCGGGTCAGCGACCTCCTTGCCCTCGTCTCCCTCCAGGATCATGCCGAGCGCATGCCGGCGCAGCTTTCGGGCGGGCAGCGCCAGCGCGTGGCGCTGATGCGGGCGCTGGCGCCCGATCCGAACGTGCTCTTGCTCGATGAGCCGCTTTCGGCGCTCGATGCGAAGCTGCGCCAGCAGATGCAGATCGAGCTGAAGTCGATCCAGAAGAAGACCGGCAAGACCTTCATCTTCGTCACCCATGACCAGGAAGAAGCACTCACCATGTCCGACGTCATCGTCGTGATGAACAAGGGCAGGATCGAGCAGATGGGCGGACCGGACGAGCTCTACGCCCGGCCGCGCAGCCGTTTCGTTGCGAACTTCATCGGCCAGAGCAATTTCCTCGAAGGCACGGTCGCATCGGTTGCGGGCGGGATCGCCGCCGTCGAGTGGCGCGGGAATGTCGTGCATGCGGATGTGAACGGCACGTCGCCGATCCCGGGAGACGATGCCACGGTTGCGCTGCGTCCGGAGGCGGTTTTCTGCCTGTCGCGCAAGCCCGAAGACCGCCCGTCGATGAAAGGGCGCATCGACCAGCGCGTCTTCAAGGGTGCCCACACGTCGCTGACCGTCGTTCTCGATAATGGCAGCACCTTGGTGGCGCAGATCGATCCGGTGGCGCTTTCGCATATCGAAGGGGACGACGTCTGGGTGGGGTGGCGCGACCGCGATGCCGTCCTGCTGGCGAAGTGAAGGGAGATCGGGGATGACCGACAGTCAAAAGCAGCAACGGCTTGCCGCGCTCAATGCGCGGGTAAGGCAGGATCTGAGCTATCTCAACTATCCGCCGGCCAACTGGTCGAAGCCGGTGACAACGGCGGCGGGCGAGGACGTCAGCGACGTGGTCGTGATCGGCGGCGGCATGTGCGGGCTTGTTGCCTGGCATGCGCTCACGCGCGCCGGCATCGCCAATCTGCGCATCGTCGACCGCGCGCCCAAGGGGTTCGAAGGCCCTTGGGTCACCTATGCGCGCATGGAGACGCTGCGCTCGCCGAAAATCCTTCTCGGCCCGGCGCTTGGCGTTGCCTCGCTCAGCTTCCGCGCCTGGTTCACCGCGCTGCAAGGTGAAGCGGAATGGGAGGAGCTCTTCCGCATCCCGCGCCCGATGTGGATGGATTACCTGCGCTGGTATCGCGATGTCATGGACATCCCGGTCGAAAACGACACGCACGTCACCCGCGTCGTGCCGCGCGCCGATGGGCTGCTGGAACTTGAAATCGCCGGCGGAGCGAAGCCTGCGATCATCACCCGCAAGCTGGTGATGGCAACCGGTCGCGACGGGCTCGGCGAGCCGACCATTCCGGATTTCGTCAAGACCATGGAGCGGCATACCTCCTGGGCGCATTCGGCCGACGAGATCGACTTCGATCGCCTGAAGGGCAAACGGGTCGTCGTCATCGGCGTCGGCGCTTCGGCGGTCGACAATGCTGCCGAGGCCCTGGAGCAGGGGGCAGGGGAAGTCCGCCTTCTCGCCCGCCGCAAGGAGATGCCGACGGTCAACAAGCTGATGGGCATCGGCTCCTATGGCGTCACCGCAGGTTTTGCCGAGATTTCGCCGGAATGGCGCTGGCGGCTGATGGACTATGCCGCCAAGCAGCAGACGCCGGCGCCGCACAATTCGACGCTGCGCGTCAGCCAGCATTCGAACGCCTACTTCCACTTCGATTGCGGTATCCGCTCGATGAGGCAAGAGGGCGGCGAGGTCGTCATCACCACGACGAACGGCCGCATCTTCCGCACCGACTTCGTCATCCTCGGCACTGGGTTCTCGATCGATCCGCTGAGCCGCAGCGAGCTTGCCCCCTATCAGGACCAGATCGCCTGCTGGGATGACCGCTACGCGCCGCCACCGGGCGAAGAGAACCCCGGGCTCGGGCGTTTCCCCTGGCTGAACGGAGACTTCTCCTTCACCGAGAAGGAGCCGGGAACAGCCCCGTGGCTGAAGGACATCCATTGCTTCAACTACGGCGCCTCCGTCAGCGTCGGCAAGGTCAGCGGCGACATCCCCGCCATCAGCGAGGGCGCTCTGTGGCTCGCGCGCGGGGTCGCGGCTTCGCTCTTCATTCGGGATGTCGACTACCATTGGGAAGCGCTGATCGCCTACGAAAAGCCGGAGCTCGACGGGACCGAATGGGTGGATGCCGACGCGCCGACGCCGGCGCAGAAGACGGCCTGAACCTTGCGCATTTCAGATGACAGGAAAACCAATGACCTCTCCATCGACAACTGACGCGATCGACACGGTTCTCGGGCTCGATCGCTTTCCCGACCTGCAGGCGCTGCGCGAACAGCGGGCGAAGCTGAAGCACTTGAGCCAGACGAGCTATCAGGCTGCCCTTCGCCCAACCGATCCGCGCAACTTCTCCTATGCGCTCCGAGCAGCCCTTGCCGCGCGCATGGCGGCACTCTGGAAGTCCCAGGAGCTCTCTGCGCATTTCCGGGCCTTGCTTGAACGCGAGGAGGAGGGCGCCGCCCTGGTGTCGGTTGCCGGTCCTGGCAATGGCGCCGAGGGTGCCGATCCGCGCCTTCAGGCGATCCTCGCCCATGTCGATCTGGTCACGCTTTCGCCGAAGGAGGCGACGCGCGCCAATGTCGAGAAGCTGCTGGCCGCAGGTCTCGACGACCGGGACATCGTCACGCTCGCCGGCCTGATCGCCTTCGTGAACTATCAGGTGCTGGTGGTGGCCGGCCTCAAGATGCTGAGGGATAACTGACATGTCGCAAGCCGTGCACGAATTCACCGTCGAAGCGCTCGACTGGAAGCCCTATGTCAAGCCGGTCGATGTCGAGACCGCCACACCCGAACAGCTCGACGCGCTGAAGATCACGCCGTCCAACAAGAAGATCTCGGACTATGTGCTGGTTCTCGCCAACGAGCCGGAAACCCTGAAGGAGCGCACGCCGCTCTTCAACGACATCATGTATAGCGAGGGTGGGCTGTCGCGCGGTGGCCGGGAGATCGGCGCGCTTGCCGCATCCTTCGTCAACCGCTGCATCTATTGCGCCTCGGTCCATGCGGCGCGCTACATCCAGCTCGAAAAGCGGCCGGAGGTGGTGGACGAGATCTATGGCAGTGGCCTTGACGCGAACCTGCCTGAATTCGAGCAGGCGCTGTTCAATTTCGGCGTCGACCTGACGGCGCATCCCGACAATGTCGGCGCCTACCAGTTTTACCATCTGCGCGAGATCGGCCTCGACGACCTGCAGATCCTCGACCTTATCCACGCGGTTGCGATCTTCGGCTGGGCCAATCGGCTGATGCATACGCTCGGCGAACCACACCGGCTGGATTGAGTGAAACACGCTTCCGATCACGCTGCGGTCACGGTCCGTCCCTTCGACATCGCGCATCGCGACGTGCTTCGCATCGCGTTGCCTATGATGATCGCCTATCTGTCGAGCCCGCTTGTCGGGCTCGTCGCAACCGGCGTCATCGGCCAGTTGCGCGACGAGACCCTGATCGGCGGCGTGGCGCTGTCGACCGTCATCTTCGACGTCATCTTCGTCACCTTCAACTTCCTGCGCGGCGCGACCACGGGCTTTACGGCCCAGGCGCTCGGTGCCGGTGACCGGCGCGAAGAACAGCGCATGCTCGCAAGCGGCCTTATCATCGCACTCGTGGCGGGCCTGGCACTGCTGGTTCTTCAAAAGCCGATCGGCGCCCTAGGCCTTGCCGCCATGGGCGCGGAAGGCAAGGTGGCCGAAGCGGCCGCCACCTATTTTGCCTGGCGGGTGTGGTCGGCGCCCTTCGTCCTCTTCAACTTCGTCGTCTTCGGCTGGATCATCGGGCGTGGCGATGCGCTCTGGGGCATGATCCTGCAAACCCTGCTCAATGCGCTCAATGCCGGCCTGAGCGTGCACTGGGTCCTCGGTCTCGGCTGGGGTGTGGCGGGCGTTGCGGCCGCCTCGCTGGTTGCCGAAGCCGTCACGGCT
The DNA here is from genome assembly GCF_000799055.1 of Ensifer sp. ZNC0028. Taxonomy (NCBI): domain Bacteria; kingdom Pseudomonadati; phylum Pseudomonadota; class Alphaproteobacteria; order Hyphomicrobiales; family Rhizobiaceae; genus Ensifer; species Ensifer sp. ZNC0028. The sequence continues at coordinate 40,446 of NZ_JTLA01000039.1, read as the reverse complement.
GTGGCGGGGCTTTATCTCATCTGGGCAAAGACCGACCGGACAGCGTGGAACCTTCCGGATCTGACGGCCTTCCGCCGCGCCTTTTCGGTCAATGGCGACATGATGATCCGCTCCTTCGCGCTTTTGATCGGTTTGTCCTTCTTCACCCGCCAGAGCGGCATGCTCGGCATCGAAATCCTTGCGGCCAATACGATCCTGCTGCGCTTCTATTTCTTCGGCGTCGCCTTTCTCGACGGGGTGGCAACGGCGGCCGAGCAGCTGGCAGGCCGGGCTGTCGGCGCACGCTATCGGCCGGCGTTCGACCGTGCCGTTGGTTTGACCACGGTATGGGGCTTCGTCTTTGCCGGGCTCGTCGCGCTCTGTCTCTTTATCGCCGGTGACTGGGTGATCGGCATCACCGCTCCGTCGGAAAGCGTGTCAGCCCTTGCGCACGCCTACCTGCCCTATGTCGCGGCCCTTCCGATCTTCGGCATCGTCGCCTTCCAGATGGACGGCGTCTATATCGGCGCCACCTGGTCGAAGCAGATGCGAAACCTGATGGTCGCTTCGCTGGTGATCTATTTTGCTGCCTGGGCGGTCCTGCAGCCGGTCTTTGGCAATGACGGATTGTGGATTGCGCTCATCCTGTTCCAAAGCGCCCGCAGCGTCGCCTTCCGGTTCATGCTGCCGCGGCTCGCCGACCGCACGTTTTCGACCGTGCGGCAATAACCGGGCTTTAGCGTTCCGCTATGCCCAGTCTCGGGTCGACGGCAACAGGGGCAGGGCGAGCGGATTGCCAGCGCGCCCGGCAGCCTGCTCCGCCAGCAGAAGTGCTGTCGTCGGCCCGAGGGTGAAGCCCTGGTGCCCATGGCCGAAGTGAAACCACAGGCCCTTGTGACGGCTGGGCCCGACGACGGGAAGCATGTCGGGCATGCAGGGACGGGTGCCCGACCATGGCGCCGCTTCGATGGGGTCGCGCAGCGCAAAAAGCGTGCGTGCGGCGGTGACGGCATGCCGTATCTGTCGCGATGCCGGCGCGGCGCCGAGTGGCGCCAGGTGCGCGCCGGTCAAGACCCGCCACCCGGCGTTCATGGGGGCGATCAGGGCGGAGCTGTCGATGTCCAGCATCGAAATGCGTGGGCCGTCCTTGCCGCCGAAGTGCCAGTGGTAGCCGCGCTTTAACACCATGGGGACACGATAGCCGAACCGCGCCAAAAGCATCGGCGACCAGGGCCCGAGGGCGACGACCGCGTTTTCAGCCGTGATATCGCCACCCTCCGACAGCACCCGCCAGCCGGTGCCGGTCTGCTGCAACGACATGGCTTCGCCTTGGGCGACCTTCCCGCCGCGGGCGACGAAGAGCGCTGCGTAGCGCGAAACCAGATCGCCCGGGTCGCGGCAGGTCCAGGGCGAGGTCCAGTGGACCGCACCTGCCAACCGGCTTTTGAGCGCCGGCTCGCTCGCCGCAAGTTCGTCTGACGTGAGCGCCTTAGACGGCACGCCGTACTCCCGTTTCAGGCGCTCGGCGGTGGCGATGGCCGCGTCGAGCTTTGCCGGCGAACGGTAGACCGCGCGCCAGCCCTCGCGGACGATCAGGTCGCCGGCATTGGCCGGCTCGACGAAGCGCGCGTGATCATCGCTCGCCCGCAGCGCCAGCTTCGAATAGGCCGCGACGGTTCTCGCATAGGGCGCAGGCGCCGATTGCGTGAAATAGCGCCAGAGCGGCCCCGCCAGCCGCGGCATGTCGGCGAGCCGAAAGTCCGTATCGTTGCCGCGCTTCAGCGCCACCCTGACGATCTCGGCCAGGGAGCGCGGAAAGGCATAGGGTTCGACGGCCTCGGTCTGGATGATGCCGGCATTGCCGTAACTGGTTTCCCGGCCCGGCGCCTTGCGGTCGATCAGCACAACCTGGTGCCCGACCTCCTGCAAGGCGAGCGCGGTGGAAACGCCGACCATGCCGGCGCCGAGGACGATTGAGGTGGTCATGGATTGGTTCCGCGGAAATGCTCGTCAGAAGGTGAGGCGGGAATTGTAGCCGACCACGAATTGGATGAAACGCGAGACGTCGACCATGTCGTCGCCCTGGTAGCGGATCGTGTAGCCGTCGGTGCGTTCGACGCTCTTGAGATAGGAGAGGTATTCGGCGGGAAGGCGGTTGCGGAAGACGATCTCAAGGACCGGGTTCTCCAGCTTGAACGGCTTTGCCGAACCGGCCCTCGACAATGCCTTCTTGACGCCCTCGCGGATCCGGCGATGGGCGACGGCAGGCGTCAGGGTGATGGCCGATTGCGTGCTGTAGACCTGCTTCACCGGCACCGTCACGATATCGCCGATCCGCTCCTTGATTTCCTCCAAGGCGACGTTGTCACCGGATGCGAGCAGCACCGGCACCCCGAAATGTCCGGCGATGGCGGCGTTGATGCCGGCCTCCGGCATGACGGTGCCGTTGATGCGCACCTCAGCAAAGGCGGTGCCGCCGATCGTGTGCGACAGCACGCCGCTCGCATGGCTTGCGCCGGCGTGGTAGCCGAGAAGCATCGCGCCGACGAAGGAACCGAGTTCGACGCCCTGCATCATCATCAGCGGCCGCGGCCAGCTGCGCACGACCTGCACATAGTCCGGCAGGCGGTCGATCAGGATGCTCTCGCCATTTCCGTGGGAATCGCTGAGGATGACCTCTTCTACACCTTCCTCATGCGCAGCTTCGCAGGCGTGAACCACGGTGTCCGTCATCCAGCGCCGGGCGTTTTCGTACTCGAAACCTTCGGGCATCAGCTGGTCGCGGCTCACGACCCCGACGATCCCCTCGATGTCAGCGGAAATATAGATGCGCATTCCTGCCTCCCCGGTCAGCCGCGCAAGCGCGGATAATGCATTTGACTTTCCGACGATAAACATAGTTTTATGATTAGAAAATATCTTTCTTGGTGGGCGGGAGGCGAAAATGAAACTTTTCATCGCGGGGCTGGATACGGAGACCAACACCTTCTCGCCCATGCAGACCGGCATCGAGGCCTTCCGCGAAAACCTGATCGCCTATGGCGACGCCACCGGCAAGCCGCTCAACTGCTGCTCTTCGCAAATGTTCGTCTGGCGCAACGCCGCGCAGAATAAGGGCTGGGACGTGGTCGAGAGCCTGTGCGCCGTGGCCGAGCCCGGCGGCAGGACAACGCGGGCGGTCTATGAGAGTTTCCGCGCCACCATCCTCGACGATCTCAAGGCCGCTCTGCCGGTTGATGCCGTGATGCTCGCCCTGCACGGCGCCTGCGTCGCCGATGGCTACGATGACGTCGAAGGCGATCTGCTTGCGCAAGTTCGGGAAGTGGTCGGGCCCGATGTGCCAGTTGCGGCCGAACTCGATCTCCATTGCCATATCACCGAACGCATGGTTGCCAGTGCGACCATGATCGCCACCTACAAGGAATATCCGCATACGGACATTGAGGAGGTTGCCGAACAGCTGTTCCGGATGATGGAGCGCACACTCGCCGGCCAAGTGCGGCCGACCATGGGCTTCTATGATTGCCGTATGATCAACACCTTCCACCCGCATCGCGCGCCGCTGCGCGGCATCGTCGACCGTATGAAGGCGATGGAAGGGCAGGATGGTGTACTCTCGGTTTCCTTCGGCCACGGCTTCCCTTGGGGCGACGTGGAAGATGTCGGCGCCAAGATGCTTGTGGTGACCGACAACGATCCGGAAAAGGCCGCGCGCACGGCGCGATCTTTCGGCCGGGAGATCTTCGAGGCGCGCGAAGAGATGCGCGGAGATTATCTCGGCATTGACGAAGCCCTCGACCGGGCGGTTGACGCTACGAGCGGCCCGATCGTAATCGCCGATGTCTCCGACAATGCAGGCGGCGGGGCGCCTGGAGATTCGACGTTCATCCTGCGCCGCATCATAGAGCGTGGCATCGAGGATGTGGCCTCCTGCCTCTACTGGGATCCGATTGCAGTGCGCATGTGCCGCGAGGCGGGAGAGGGCGCCACATTGGCGCTGAGGATTGGCGGCAAGGTGGGGCCGGCCTCCGGCGACCCGCTCGACCTGACGGTAACGGTCAGGCGCGTGGCCTCGGGCATCACCCAGCGCTTCGGGCCGACGCCGCTTGGCATCGGCGATGCCGTCTGGGTGTCTGCCGGCAGCGTCGACATCGTGCTCAACACCGTGCGCACCCAGACCTTTCATCCGGAATGCATGACGGCGCTCGGGCTCGATCCGGCGAAAAAGAAGGTCGTGGTGGTGAAGTCCAGCAACCACTTCCGTGCCGGCTTCGAACCCATTGCGCGCGACATTCTCTATGTCAGCGCGCCAGGCGCCTTGCAGCCGACCTTCGAGGATCTGGCCTTCACCAAGCTGACGCGCCCCTATTGGCCAAAGGTCGACAACCCGTTCGCCGAATAGGAGGCAACAAGAGGCTGCAACCAGTTGTGGGGCAAGGATTGCCGAGAACACGATGTTGCTTTCGGTCACGTATTATAGGAAATGGTTTTCCTATCATGCCAATCGGATTCTGTGTCGCGGGCGGGCGAAACCCGGCGAGCACTTCGATGGCTGCAGGCAAATGGAGACGCCAACGATGACCGACGCGAAATCCAGCCTCGGCGAGATCCTCAAGGATATTCGCAATCGCAACCGCTGGACCTTGGCCGAAGTCAGCTCCATGACCGGGCTTGCGGTCTCGACCCTGTCCAAGGTCGAGAACAACCAGATGCAGCTGACCTACGACCGGTTGATCCAGCTTGCCCAGGGCCTGAAGGTCGACATCGTCGAGCTGTTCGGGACTATGACGGGCGCGGAAGACACCCCTAGCATGCTCGGGCGGCGCACCTATACCAAATCCGGAGACGGTCGGGAGATCGTCACGCAGAACTACGACTATCTCTATGTTTGCACGGAGATTTCCAAGAAGTCGATGGTCCCGATCCTGGCGATGGCACGGGCGCGCACGCTCGAGGAGTTCGGGCCGCTGATCCGGCACAAGGGCGAGGAATTCTTCTACGTCCTCGACGGCGAATTGGAACTCCACACCGAGATCTACGCGCCCCTTCGGCTGAAGAAGGGCGATTCCTGCTACTTCGACGCGATGATGGGGCACGCCTATCTGAGCGTCAGCGAAGAGCCGGCGCAAATTCTCTGTGTTTGCTCGACCCCGGAAACCGAGCTGGTTTCCACGCTGGCAAACGCGCAGACGATCAAGCTCAAAAGCTGATCGAAACTAAAAAACAAATACGATAAGAAAAAATATTGCACTTAGGAAAATCGTTTCCTAGTCTAGCACAGCGGTGGGTGCCGGGACGGCATCGCACGCCGCAGTTCTGGGGAGGACTACGAGATGAACGGTTCCAAGTGGAAATCGATCGGCATTGCATTGCTTCTGGCATCGACGCCGCTTTCCGGCGCCCTTGCTGCGCAGGACGTGCTGGTGCTGGCACGCGCGGAAGATCCGCCGACGGCCGATCCGGGCATTGAGATCAGCAACAGCGGTTACACACTGATCTACGCCGCCTACGAGCGACTGGTCGCCTACAAGAGCGGGTCGACCGAAGTCGGCCCGGAACTCGCCGAAAGCTGGACTGCCGACGATGCCGGCCTCGTCTGGACCTTCAAGATCGCGGCGGGCCACAAGTTCGATGACGGCTCGCCGGTCGATGCCGCGGCCGTAAAGTTCAGCTTCGATCGGCTGATGAAGCTGAAGGCTGGCCCGTCCGATGCGTTCCCGGTGCTGAAGGAGGTCGAAGTCGTCGACCCGCAGACCGTGAGATTTCACCTGACCGCGCCGTTTGCGCCTTTCATCTCGACGCTTGCCGTCTCCGGCGCTGCGATCGTCAATCCCAAGGTGATGGAGCATGAGAAGGACGGCGACATGGCGAAGGCCTGGCTTGCCGAACATTCGGCCGGCAGCGGGCCCTATCGCATCGCCTCCTGGGAGCGCAACCAGAGCATCGTGCTCGACCGCAACGAACACTACTCGGGCAGCCAGCCGGCACTGAAGCAAGTCGTCATCCGCATCGTCGGCGACGTCTCTGCCCGTCGCCTGCAACTGACCAACGGTGATGCCGACATCATCGAACAGATCCCGCTCGATCAGGCAGAAGCGCTGCAGAAGGATGCCTCCGTCGTCGTCGAGAGCAATCCCAGCATGTATGTGAACTACATCTACATGAACAATCGCCAGCCGCCGCTTGACGACGCCAAGGTGCGCCAGGCGATCTCCTACGCGGTTGATTATCAGGGGATCATTGACGGCATCATGCTCGGTCAGGCCAAGCAGATGCGCGGCGCGGTACCGAGCGGCATGTGGGGCCATGATCCGCAGGGTTTCCAGTACAGCTACGACATCGAGAAGGCCAAGGCGTTGCTTGCCGAATCCGGCAAGGGCGACATCCATTTGACCTATACCTTCTCTCAGGCCGATCCTGCCTGGGAGCCGGTCGGTCTCGCATTGCAAGCCTCTCTCGCAGAAATCGGCGTCAAGCTCGATCTGCAGGCGGTCGCCGACACGACGAAGCGCGAGTTGGTCGCCAACGGCAAGTTCGACATGGCGCCCGGCGCCTGGACGCCTGATTTCGCCGACCCCTACATGTTCATGAACTACTGGTTCGACGCCGGTAAGATGGGCGGTCCGGGCAACCGTTCCTTCTACAACAACAGCAAGGTGACGGGTCTCGTCCAAGAGGCAGCTTCGATCGTCGACGAAGCAAAGCGCAAGGCTCTCTACATCGAGGCGCAGAAGCTTTCGACTGACGACGCGCCGTACCTCTACATCATGGAGAAGAATGACATCTTCGCCCGCCGCGCCGCGGTGAAGGGCTATGTCTACAATCCGATGCTGATCCAGGTCTACAACTTCGGAACGATGTCGAAAACGGAATGAGGAGGAACGGTCAAGCTGCGCTTGGCTGACCTCGTTTCCCGGAAAACCTGCCGCTGGCCTCAGGGCGACGGCGGCAGGAGTTCACCGTTTCCCAAGCTAGGCCGGGGTTCCCGTGCCGGAAGGGCTGACGTCCATGGCAATCACCCGCATCATTCTTCCGCGCCTGATCCTCTTGCTCTTCGTCGTGCTCGGGGTTGCGGTCATCACGTTCACGATCTCGCATCTCATTCCCGGCGATCCGGCGCGCATGATCGCTGGCGACCGGGCAAGCGCCGAGACACTTGAAAATGTCCGGCGCAACCTGGGTCTCGACCGGCCGGTCGTTGAACAGTTCACCATCTATATCGGCAATCTGCTGCAGGGTGATCTCGGCACGTCGCTCAGGACCAACCGCCCGGTTGCCGCCGATATCCGCACCTTCCTGCCGGCGACGCTGGAGCTCGGCGTGGTCGCGCTTTTCATCGCGATCTGTCTCGGCGTGCCGCTCGGTGTGCTCTCGGCCGTCTACAAGGATGGTCCAATTGATCAGGTGGCACGCACGGTCTCGGTCTGCGGCATCTCGATGCCAGTCTTCTGGTTCGGCCTGATCCTGATCTATGTGTTCTATGCGAAATTCCAGATCCTGCCCGGCAGTGGGCGCCTGGCCATGGGCATAGTGGCGCCTGAGCGCATCACCGGCTTCCTGCTGATCGACTCGCTGTTGCAGGGCCGTTTCGACGCATTCCGCAGCGCGCTTTACCACATCATCCTGCCGGGCTTCGTGCTGGCCTTTGCCAATATGGGCGTGATCACCCGCCAGATCCGCGCCTCGATGCTCGACGTGCTGCAGGAGGATTATATCCGCACCGCCCGCGCCAGCGGGCTGCGCAAGGGCATGATCATTTTCAACTATGCGCTCAGAAACGCGCTCATCCCCTCGATCACTCTGCTGGGGCTCGCGCTCGGCGATCTTCTCTATGGCGCGGTGCTGACCGAGACGATCTTCGCCTGGCCGGGCATGGGAACCTATGTTGTGACCTCGATCCAGACGCTCGATTTCCCCGCCATCATGGGTTTCACCATCGTCGCATCCATCGGCTATGTGCTGATCAACCTCCTGGTCGATCTCGCCTACATGCTCGCCGACCCGCAGATCAGGGAGGTCTGATCATGTCCGCCGTCATGCCGACAGAGCCTGTTGCGTCGAACGCAGCGATCCGCAGGGCCAAGCCCTTCTCCGAGCGGCTGCGTTATCTCTGGTACCTCAGCCGCCGCAGCCCGCTGACGCTGGTGGGCGTCGCGATCATCCTGCTCGTCCTCGTGATGATCATCGCCGCACCCGTCATAGCACCCTACAATCCGGACAAGGTGTCGCTGACGGCGCGCCTGTTGCCGCCGAGTGCTGTCCACTGGTTCGGCACGGACGAGGTCGGCCGCGACCTGTTCTCGCGGGTGATCTACGGGGCGCGGGCGTCCTGTGGCGCCGCCTTCATGATCGTCCTGATCTCGATGTCGGTCGGAGTGCTGATCGGCTGCTTCTCTGGCGTCGTCGGCGGCCGGGTCGACACCGCCATCATGCGGCTGATGGACGTCGTTCTCGCCCTGCCGGCGCTAGTGCTCGCCATGGCGCTGGCCGCAGCCCTTGGTCCGAGCCTGTTCAATTCCATGCTCGCGGTCGCGATCGTACGCATCCCCGCTTATGTGCGCCTGGCCCGCGGCCAGACGCTTTCGCTGCGCGAGCAGGTCTTCGTGAAAGCGGCGCGCACCTTCGGCGCCTCGCCTTTCTACATCCTGCGCTGGCATATCCTGCCGAACGCGATGTCGCCGATCATCGTCCAGGCAACGCTCGATCTTGGCGGCGTCGTGCTGATCGCGGCCGCCCTCAGCTTTATCGGCCTTGGCGCCCAGCCGCCCACCGCCGAATGGGGTGCGCTGGTCAGCAGCGGTCGCAGCTACATGCTCGATCAATGGTGGTACGCGACCTTCCCGGGCCTTGCCATCCTGATCACGGCTATGGGGTGCAATCTCGTCGGCGACGGCATTCGCGACATGCTCGACCCGCGCTTGAGGGGCAGATGATGATGACCGGAACGGCAGAACCACGCGGCCAGGCGCTGGCCATCAACAATCTGTCGCTGGAGTTTCCAACCTTCAGCGGTGCCATCAAGGCGCTCGACGACGTCACGATCAACGTGGGCAAGGCCGAGATCGTCGGCATTGTCGGCGAATCCGGCTGCGGCAAGTCGGTGACGACCATGGCCGCGACAGGGCTTCTGCCTAGGGGGCGCTACCGCATCACCGGTGGCACCGTCAGGCTCTTTGGCCACAGCACGCTTTCCATGGACGACGATCAGTTGCAGGACCTGCGCGGCAAGGTGGTTTCCACCATCTTCCAGGAGCCGATGAACGCCCTCAATCCGACGATCCGGATCGGCAAACAACTCACCGACGTCATCATACGCCACGAGGAGATAGGCCTGGCAGAGGCGAGGCGCGTCGCTCGGGATATTCTGGCCGACATGCTGATCGGCGAGCCTGAGCGGGTCATGAATCTTTACCCGTTCGAGCTCTCCGGCGGCATGCGGCAACGGGTGCTGATCGCCATGGCCTTCTCTTGCAATCCCGGTCTCATTATTGCGGACGAGCCGACGACGGCGCTCGACGTCACCGTCCAGGCGGTGATCCTGCGGCTGATCCAGAACCGGGCGCGCCGCACAGGCACTTCGGTCATCTTCATCTCGCACAATGTCGCCGTCGTCTCGCAGCTCTGCGACAGGCTTTACGTGATGTATGCCGGGCGGATCGTCGAGCATGGCGCGACGCGGACCGTGCTCGAGACGCCGCAGCACCCCTATACCCAGGCGCTGTTGCGCTGCTTGCCGGAGCGGGTGGCGCCGAAGCAGGAACTCGAAGCGATCCCCGGTGTCGTGCCGAACCTCCTCAGCCCACCGGCCGGCTGCTACTTCCAGCCGCGATGCAAGGAAGCGGTCGACCAATGTCGATCCCAGTCTCCGCAACTGGCGGGGCCCGGCGGCCAGCAGGTGGCCTGCTGGCGCCGCGGTGGCGCGACGGAACTTGTAGAACGGGGAGGCCGGCAATGATCGAAGGCGTTGGTACCATGGCCCGACCGGTGCTCGAGGTCTCCGACCTGCATGTCCGCTTCCCGGCCTCCCGCAACTGGCTCGGCAGGCCCACGTCTTACGTGCATGCGGTCAATGGCGTGACGCTTGAGGTCCGCGCCGGCAAGAGCCTCGGCATCGTCGGCGAGTCCGGATGCGGCAAGAGTACGCTCGCCCAGGCGATCATCGGGCTTGCGCCTTACGAAGAGGGCAGGGTGGCGATCGACGGCGAGGATTTTCAGAAAGCCCAGGGCAAACAGAAGCGCGCCCTTCGACAGAAGATGCAGATCGTCTTTCAGGACCCGCAATCCTCGCTCGATCGGCGCCTGCCGGTCTGGCGGCTGATCAGCGAGCCGCTGCATATCCGCGGTGGGCACAGCAGGGCCGAACTGCATGAGAAGGCGGAGGAGCTGGCCGTTGCCGTCGGGCTCCGTCCGGAACATCTCGACCGCCTGCCGCACGAGTTTTCAGGCGGCCAACGCCAGCGCATCGCCATTGCCCGCGCGATCAGCACGGACCCGGAGCTGATGGTGCTCGACGAGCCGACATCGGCGCTCGATGTCTCGGTGCAGGCGCAGATCATCAACCTGCTTTTGAAGCTGCAGCGCGAGCGCGGGCTCACCTATCTCCTGATTTCACATGACGTCGCGCTGGTGCGGCACTTCTGCGACGATGTCGCGGTGATGTATCTCGGCCAGATCGTCGAATCCGGCCCGGCCGACGCGGTGTTGCGCAATCCTCGTCACCCCTACACCCAGACGCTTCTGGCCGCGGCTCCGAGTTTCGAAAGCCCGCTGCCGGACATTGCCCAGGTGCGCGCCGGCGAGCTTCCCAACAACCGCAATCTGCCGGAGGGCTGCTTCTACAAGCAGAGGTGCGACCGGATCGGCGGCGGCTGTGAGGCCAGCCAGGTGCTGCGGCGCCTGAGCGAGAGCGCTCGCCATGTCAGGTGTCACCTGGCGCAGACGTAGAGGCGTAGAACACATGCGAGATCCGCGCCTACCGGCCGTAACCTGCGGCGCGGTGCGGGGCCGTCTGTCTCATTTGATGCGCAGTTGCGATAGTTTGAGAGATATAATTTTCTTATAGGAAAAATAATTTGCTTGATATTTCCGACTGTGCAAATTTGTAGCCGCCGCCTTCGGGCGGCGCTTGCCAATCGGGGCTGCCCTTTTGCGATCCCGCCGCTTGCCGGAGATGAGATTGACTGACCCAACGCTGCTCGACGCCTTTCGTCGTCCGGACCCCGCCGACCTGCCGACGCCCTTTGTCGAAATTGATAAAGATCGGCTGATGCGCAATCTGCGCGGCAGGCAGGCGCGGGCCGCTGCCTCAGGTGTCACGTTGCGCCCTCATATCAAGACCCACAAGAGCCTTGCGATCGCCCGCCGCCTTTCCGGGGAGCACGGCTTTGTCCGTTTCACCGACATGGCGCCCGCAATCGGCAGCCGCGTCCGCATCTTTCCCAATCATTCCTGCGCCGTCGTCGCGCAATTCGACACCGCCACCCTGCGGCACTCCGATGGGCGGGCGGTGACGCTGCGGGTCGATGCCAGGGGACGCCAGACATAGGCGCATGCCGTTGGCGTGGCGGCGAACAGATTTTGCTTTGAAGACATGAAAGAGGCCTGACATGACCAAGGAAGTTGAATGGGCGCGCATGACCGCGCCGAGCCTGCGCGAAATTGCCGGCAAGCCGGGCGCGCTTGCGATCCTGCCGATCGGCTCGCTGGAGCAGCACGGCCCACACCTGCCCGTCATCACCGACACGGCGAGCGCGTCCGCAGCTGCGATCCGCGCCGCCCGGCTGGTTGCCGATGACATTCCGGTCGCCGTTCTTCCGGGCTTGTGGACCGGCATGAGCGAACATCATCTGCCCTTCGGCGGCACGATCACGCTCGACTACGATACGCTGAGCCGCCTCATCCGCTGCATCGTCCGTTCGCTGAAGACGCTCGGTTTCCAGCGCCTGTTCATCGTCAACGGTCACGGCGGCAACATGGACCCGCTCGCCGTCGCCGTGCGCGAACTGGCGGTCGAGTTCGCCATGCCGATCGTCGCCACGACGCCCTGGATGCTGGCGCCCGAGGATGCGTCAAAGATCTTCGAGGTCGACACCGGCGCCCACCATGCCTGCGAAGGCGAGGCCTCGGTCATGCTGGCGATCGTGCCGGACGCGGTGAAGACCGAGATGTTCGGCCAGGCCTTCGGCAACCAGCAGCACCCTGTCGACGTGCCGGCCGACGTGTCGCGTTTCTACTCGTTCTCCGAGCGCGCGCCGGTCACCGGCACCTGGGGCGATCCGCGCAGCGCGACCGCCGAGAAGGGCGAACGCTTCCTCGACCTGCAGGCGAGCGAGCTGGTGAAGCTGATCCGCAACGACGTGCTCTGGACCAAGCCGGACCCGGTCTGGACGCCCGGCCGCGGCCTCGGCACCACCGCCGGCAAGGCCGACTGATCTTTCCGGCGCAACTGCCGGCACATCGCATTCCATTCCTTTAGGGAGGACAGACCAATGAACATGAAATTCGCGCGGACGCGCAGCACCCTTGTCTCGCTCTTTGCAGCAACCATGCTTTCGGGCGCGGCACTGACGCCGGCCATGGCAAAAACGCTTGTCTATTGCTCGGAAGGTGCGCCGGAAGGCTTCGACGCGGCACTGTACTCGGCTAACAGCACCTGGGACGCGTCGGCCGAGACGGTCTATGACCGCCTCACAGAATTCGAGCCCGGCACCACCAATGTCGTCCCAGGCCTTGCCGAAAGCTGGACCATTTCCGCCGACAATCTCGAATATACGCTGAAGCTGCGCACGGGGGTGAAGTTCCAGACGACGGACGATTTCACGCCGACGCGCGATTTCAATGCCGACGACGTGCTGTTCACCTTCAACCGCCAGATGGACAAGGACGATCCGTGGCACAGCTATTTCGCCGGCGCGAACTGGGAAATGTTCAACGCGATGGAGATGCCGGCGGCGATCAAGGAGATCGTCAAGGTCGATGACAACACCGTCAAGTTCGTGCTGAATCAGCCGGATGCGTCGCTGCCGTCGAAACTCGCGCTGAACTTCGGCTCGATCGTGTCGAAGGAATATGCCGACAAGCTGGCGGCGGAGGGGCGGCGCCAGGATCTCGACCGCAAGCCGGTCGGCACCGGACCGTTCCGCTTCGTCGACTACCAGCAGGACGCGGCGATCCGCTTTGTCGCAAATGCCGACTATTGGGACGGTGCGCCGAAGATCGACAACCTCATCTTCGCGATCACCACCGATCCGACCACCCGTATGCAGAAGCTTCAGGCGGGCGAATGCCACATCGCTCCATATCCGGCGCCGGCCGATATCGCCAAGCTGAAGGAAAATCCTGATCTCAACGTCATGGAGCAGCCGGGGCTCAACGTTTCCTATCTGGCGATGAACACGCTGGTCGCGCCGTTCGACAAGCTGGAGGTGCGCCGCGCCATCAACATGGCGATCGACCGCAAGGCGATCGTCGATTCCGTCTACCAGGGCATGGGACAGGTCGCCAAGAGCGTGCTGCCGCCGACGATGTGGGGCTATAACGGCTCGATCGAGGGCTACAGCTACGATCCGGAGGCGGCAAAGAAGCTTCTCGACGAGGCCGGCGTCAAGGATCTGAAGATGAAGATCTGGGCGATGCCGGTCAGCCGCCCTTATATGCCGAACGCCCGGCGCGCCGCGGAACTGATGCAGTCGGACCTCGCCAAGGTCGGCATCGGCGTCGAGATCGTCTCCTATGAATGGGGCGAGTACCTGAAGAAGGTGCGCGACGAGGCGCGTGATGGCGCAGTCATTCTCGGCGGCACCAGCGACAACGGCGATCCGGACAACCTGCTCAGCTACTTCTTCAGCTGCGCCGGCGTCGGCGGCGCCAACAATGCCAACTGGTGCTACAAGCCGCTCGACGAGATCTTCCAAAAGGCGCGGACCAGTGCGGACCAGGGCGAGCGGACGAAGCTCTACGAAGAGGCCCAGGCGATCATCAGCGATCAGGCGCCCTGGGTTCCGATCGCCCATTCCACCGTCGTGCTGCCGATGTCGAAGAAGGTGAAGAACTACGTGATGGAGCCCCTGGGCTCGCATCGCTTCGACAAGGTCGACATCGAGGAGTAACCCACCCGATCTGCGCTCGCCGCCAATCCGGTCCTTTAGGCGAGCGTTCGTTCGGTTGCGCTTGGGGCGTTGAAGTTCTCGGACTTCAGTGGCCCCATGGGGGGGGATGAATGACCGCGACATTGACCGCCCGGCGGCAGCCGACAGCTGCGCCGGGCGTTGATCGCCGTGTTCGGGTGACTATATCTGCAACTCCCTGGTGCGGAGCGCAGCGGGTACGGAACGGTGCGCCTTGCGCGCAGCCGCCGACGACCCGAGGCGGCGAAATGGCCATGAGAGAAGGCAAGATGCGGTATGTCCTCGGCGCGCCGGGATCCGGCAAAACGGCCGTCGTCGCGCATTTGCGCCACCTGCTTCCCCAGTCGGTGATCGTAGATTGGGACGCGTTGATGGAGCCGGCCGGGTTGCTTGCCGGCTGCGATATCAGCGAGACCGAGGCGACATGGTCGCCCTATGCGGCGCTCGTCAGGAGGGCGGTCGAGATCGCGGATCCCGCCCGTGTCATCCTGCTTGGCGTCTGTACGCCGGATGAACTTTCGGGTTGGCCCGACGGCCAATGGCTCCTGCTTGATTGTAGCGACAGCGAGCGGACGAGAAGGCTCACGCATCGCGGCGAGGAAGATGCGGCAATCGGCTCTGCGCTTTCGGACGCTGCCGAGTACCGGAGCCTTGGGCTCGAAACGCTCGATACCACTTCTTTGACAGCAGAACAGACAGCAGAGGCGATCGTCAGCATTCTGGCACGCGGCCGCCGCTAGAGGCGTTTCATGATGCCGGTGTCCCGCGCAACGGGCGGCTCCCGGTTCCGCCCCCTGCTTCATCCTCTCCACTCAGCCACGTCCTTGCATGCTGCTCGGTCCACCTGCCGGTGACCGCGATCTTTCCGCGCGTGGGTTGCGAGTTCCAACGCGGCATGCCGCCCCGGTGAGACGCGTTTGCGGCATTGGGCCGTGAGATCGGGTCGGATGGCCGCGGGTTCGGGGACGGCGTCCTGGCAGCCTCACATGTTCACGAAACGGGATGACGCCGGCGAGCGCCTTGACAAAGGCGAGTCGCTTCCGTAGCATTCACAATATAGCACACGTTCAATATATTGAACAAGAGGAAATTTGAATGAGCGGTCGCGGCGCGGAAAGAATCCTTGATCTGATCGAGTGGCTCGCATCGCGTGGCGAGGCCTCCACCCTGGCGGAGGTCGTTCAGGCGCTTGAACTGCCGAAGAGCAGCACGCTGCTTCTTTTGAGGACGCTGGTTGAGGGCGGGTACGTCACCCGGCAGGCCGATGGTCGCTATCTGCTGATCCGCCTGCCCGGCGAGCCGTCGGCGGACAACAATGGCTGGGGCACGATCCTGCGGGTGGCCGAGCCCATCCTTCGCGAGACGGTCGGTGCGATCGAAGAGACGGGCTTCATCGCCGTTCTCACCGATGACCGCCAGGTCCGCTACCTCAACAAGATCCTGCCGATGCGGGAGATCCGCTACGACCGCGACATCGCTGCGCCGCGCGTTGCGCACTACGTCGCCAGCGGTCTCATGCTGCTTTCCGGGCTGAACGACGGCGACCTCGAAGCCTATCTGCGCGGCGACGTCGCACGCGAGGACGATCCGGACGCAATCGCCGAGCGCGTCAGTGCCGCGCGCAGCGACGGCCATGTCGCCAATCTCTACGGACGTGTCGAGGGTGCTGCCGGTGTGGCCGCGCCGATCGTCGATCCGGAGGGCCGCATCCTTGCCGTCGTCAATATTTCAGGTCCGCGCGAGCGGATCGCCAACAATCTCGAACGCGTCACCAAGGCGACGGTCGAGGCTGCGCGCCGCGCAAGTGAGGAGCTTTCGCGCCGCGTGATGAAGAACGGGAAAACCCACGGGAGGAAGTAATGACCTATATGAAAAGAGAACTGGCCGGCTGGCTCGTCGCGGCATCGGCAGCGTTCTCGACCGGCGCTTACGCGCAGGAGCCGAAGCTGCCGGACTATTACCCGGCCGACTACGCCCAGCTCGTCGACGCATCGCGCAAGGAAGCCGGGCTCGTCGTCTATTCCAACATGGCCGACAACAACTGGCAGCCGGTAATCAAGGGCTTCAACGAACTCTATCCGTGGATCAAGGTCGAGACGCTGGACCTTGGATCCGGCACGGTGCACACGCGCTGGGAGGCCGAGGCCGGCAGCGGCGCGCGCACCGCCGATGTCCTGGTGTCGGGCGCCAACGACCGCTGGGCACGCTACGGCACCGAGGGCCGCATGCTCGACTATCCGAGCCCGGAAATCGAGCGCCTGCCAGGTTTCGCCAATCCCTATCCGGGCATCTTCGTGATGTCGGCGGATCCGCTCGTCATCACCTACAATGCCGCCCTGCTTCCCGAAGGCCAGCGCCCGACCGGCTTCTCGTCGCTCGTCAAGGCGGCGGCCGCCGACAAGGCAAGCTTCGACGGCAAGATCACCACCTATGACGCGGCGCGCAATTCCTTCGGCCTCGCCGCCTGGTGGAAGACCCTACAGGTCAAGGGTGACGAAGGCTGGAAGGAACTGCGCCAGATCGGACCGATGATCCGCGGCGAAGTCTCCGGCGGCCCGATGAACGAGAAGATTGCCACGGGCGAATATCTCGTCGGCATCGCCGTCTCGGGCATCACGATTTTCCCGCGCCTGGAACAGCCCGGTGGCGAGATCCTCGGCTTTGCCTTCCCGGACGACGGCACCCCGGTCATGCTGCGCGGCCTCGGCATTCCGAACGAAGCCGCCAACCCGAATTCGGCAAAACTGTTCGTCGACTATCTGCTCAGCCGCAACGGCCAGACCCAGATCGGCAAGGGCGGGCTGACCCCCTATCGCGAAGACGTCGATGAAGCCGAGGTTCGCTACACCTACCAGGCGATCGCCGAGAAGGTCGGCATGGAAAATCTCATCGCCGTCGGTTTCGACCGGGCGCTGATCGACGACGCGGCGGGCTTTGCCACTAAGTGGACCGCTGCGATGGCTGGCAACTAACGGCCACGGGCAGGGCCGTCGAGCGAACCGATACCGGTCGGCGGCCTGTCCCCTTTTCTTAACAATACGAAGCCTGACGCCCGTCTTTCGCGCATGCGGACGGCCTTCGAGGACTATTGCCATGACCGAACTCGCAGCAGGGTCGCCAGCGCACGCCGGGCGTGACCGATCGACCGCAATCTTCTGGACCGTGAGTATCCTGACCACGATCCTCGTGATCGGGCCGATTGCGCCCATCATCCTCCAGGCCTTCCTGGACCAGCCGCTCTACAAGCCCGATGCCGCGCTGACCGCCGGCAATTTCGTTCGCCTCTTCACCGAGGCCGGCATGGGCAAGATCGTGCTCAACACGCTCTTCTTCGCCGTCGTGACGATGGTGGTGGCGCAGCTGTTCGGTTCGGTGATGGCGGTCATCGTCGGTCGCACCAATCTGCCCGGCCGCAAGTGGATCGGAGAGATCCTGATCTGGCCGCTGTTCGTCAGCAACCTCGTGATGGCCTTCGGTTGGTTCACGATGTACGGCCCGTCCGGCTACATCACTCTTGCGGTCAAGGCGGGGACCGGGCTTACCCCATGGAACCTCTACAGCCTGACCGGCATGAGCATCGTTGCTGGCCTCAGCCAGGCGCCGCTTGCCTATCTCATGTGCATCGGTGCCGTCACCAAGGCCGATGCGCAGCTCGAGGACGCTGCCCGTTCGGCAGGCGCCAGCCCGATGAAGGCGCTGCTTAACATCACCGTTCCGATGATGCGCCCGGCTATGGTCTACTCCGCAGTCCTGAATTTTGTCATCGGCATCGAGATGCTGGCGATCCCGCTCGTCTTCGGCGGCCCGAGCGGCATCCATACGGTGACGACCTTCCTCTACGACCAGGGCATCAACGCCGCCGTGCAATCCGACTACGGCATCGTCGGCGCGGGCGCCGTGATGCTGCTCGTGATCGTCGGCCTGCTCGTCTGGCTGCAGGGCCGCCTGATGAAGGACAGCGGCCGCTTCGTGACGGTGCGCGGCAAGGCCTCGCGCCCGTCGCTCGTCGACCTCGGGAAATGGCGATGGGTCGCGTTCGCGGCGGTCGCCGCCTACGTGCTCTTCACCATCGTCGCCGTCTTTGCTGGCATCTTCATGCGGGCGAGCGTCAGTTTCCTCACGCCGCTGGTTCCGTTCTGGAAGCTGCTGACCTTTGCCAATTTCGAGCTGATCTTCAGCCAGCCCGGCTACATCAGGGCCATCCTCAATTCGGTGGTCATCTCGTTCCTCGGCGGCATCATCGGCACGGCCTGCGTGGTTCTGATCGCTCTCGTGGCCAAGCGCTCCGAGTACCGCTTCCGCCGTGCCCTGGAATATGTGGCCCTGTTCCCACGCTCGTTGCCGGGCATCATTGCCGGTCTCGGCTTCTTCTATGCGGTGATCTGGGTTCCCGGCCTCGACATGATCCGCGGTACGATCTGGATCCTCATCGCCGCCTTCGTCGTGCGCTACATTCCGATCGGTTTCGGTGCGATCGCCCCGGCGCTGTCGCAGATCGGCGAGGAACTCGACCGGGCGTCCCGCATTTCCGGCGGCGACTGGTGGACGACCGTTACCCGCATCGTCCTGCCGCTGCTGAAGCCGGCGCTGTTTTCAAGCTTCGCGCTGCTCTTCATCCACTTCTTCAAGGAATACGTCACCGCGGTTTTCCTCTACCAGCCGGGATCCGAGATCATCGGCTCGACCATGCTCCAGCTCTACGCCCAGGGCGACAACGGACCCGTCTCCGCGCTGGCCACCATCCAAGTCATCATCACGGCCTTGTTCGTCTTCATGGCGCGCCGTCTACTGGGAGCCAAGATCTATGGCTGATCTCATCCTCGACGACCTCTCCATCAGCTACGGCTCCTACAAGGCCGTCAGCAACGTTTCGCTGACGATCCCGAAGGGAGAGTTCCTGACGCTGCTAGGACCTTCCGGCTGCGGAAAATCGACCACGCTGTTTGCGATCTCCGGGCTCAATCACGCAACCTCCGGCGCAATCCGGATGGGCGAGCGCGTGCTTTTCGACGGCAAAACCGGAACGGTCGTGCCGCCCGAGCAGCGCAACATCGGCCTCGTTTTCCAGAGCTATGCGCTGTGGCCGCATATGTCGGTCGCCCAGAACCTCGCCTATCCGCTGAAACTGCGAAAGATCGGGCGCGCCGAGCAGGACGAGCGGATCAAGGAAGCGCTCGAACTGGTCGAGATGGCGCGCTTTGCCGAGCGCTACCCGTTTGAGCTTTCGGGCGGACAACAGCAGCGCGTCGCGCTTGCGCGTGCCCTGGTCTACCGCCCCGGCCTCCTGCTTCTCGACGAACCGCTCTCCAACCTCGATGCCAAGCTGCGCGAGCGGGCGCGCGTCTGGCTGCGCGAACTGCAGGAACGGCTTGGCGTCACGACCGTCTACGTCACGCACGACCAGGCCGAGGCGCTTGCCGTGTCCGACCGCATCGCGGTCATGGACACCGGCCGTATCCGGCAGCTCGGTACGCCGAAGGAGATTTATGAGACGCCAGCCGACGCCTTTGTCGCGGACTTCATCGGTTCCTCGAACTTCCTGAGCGGAACCGTGGTTGGCGGCAGCGGCGGGGCTGCCAGCGTCCGCCTGGACGATCAAACGGTCATCCGCGCCAATGCCGGTACAGGCGGCGGCACGGGCGAGAAGGTGGTCGTGGCAGTCCGTCCGGAACGCCTGCAGATCGTCGGCGGCGCCGGCGACAACGTCGTGCAGGCGACGGTGCAGGGCGGCGCCTATCTCGGATCCGTCTATCAGTATGAGCTTGTTGGCGCCGGCAGCACCTTCCGCGTGCAGACGAGCCGGGAGATCGCCGACAGCCAGGTCTTTGTCTATGTGCCGCCGGAGGCCTCGACCCTGTTTTCCGCGCAATCCCGCCCGCAGGCCTGACGCATGAGGACGGATCATCCTATGACCAGGGAACCGAAGCGCTTCGATGCAGATGCAAAGGGGCCGCTCCACGGCATTCGTGTCGTTGACCTGTCCCGCCTCGTTGCCGGAAACATGCTGTCGCTTCAGCTCGGCGATTTCGGCGCAGACGTTATCAAGGTCGAGCCGCCGGCCGGCGATCCGTTGCGCGACTGGCGCGACGGCGGAAGCTCGCTCTACTGGAAGACCTACGGCCGCAACAAGCGGTCGGCGATGCTCAACCTTCGCGAACCGGCGGCGATGGACGCGCTGTTCAAGCTGCTCGACACGGTCGATGTCTTCATCGAGAACTTTCGGCCGGGCACGCTCGAAGAGATGGGACTGGCGCCCGAGAAGCTTCTGGCGCGCAATCCCGATCTGATCATCGTGCGCATTTCCGGCTTCGGCCAGACCGGTCCCTATGCGGAGCTTCCCGGTTTCGGCACGCTGGTGGAAGCGATGAGCGGCTTTGCGGCGCGCACCGGATTTCCGGATCGCGAGCCGGTGCTGCCGCCGCTGGCGCTTGCCGATATGATCGCCGGCATCTACGGCGCGTCCGCCGTCAGCACGGCGCTTCTGGCCCGCGAGCGAGGCATTGCCCGCGGCCAGGTCATTGATCTTTCCCTGCTTGAGCCGATGTTCTCGGTGCTTGGGCCTGAGGCGGCGATCTACAAGACCACCGGCAAGATCAAGGAGCGTGTCGGCAGCGGTTCGAACACGACCTCGCCGAGGAACGTCTATCGCTGCGCGGACGGCAAGTTCGTCGCCTTGTCCGGCTCGACCCAGGCCGTGGCGAAGCGGATCTTCGAGATCATCGGTCGGGCCGACATGATCGACGATCCGCGCTTTGCCACCAACACCGACCGGGTTTTCAACCGGCCGCTGGTCGACGAGGCGGTGGGGGCCTGGTTCGCGACGCGCGATCGCGATGACGCGCTCGACGTGATGCGGGAGGCGGGAGCGACCGTCGGTCCCGTCTACAACATCGCCGATGCCTTTTCCGATCCGCACTTCGTCGAGCGCGAGGTTTTCACCGAGGTCGAGGATCGCGATTTCGGTTCTTTGCCCATGCACAACATCCTGCCGCGGATGTCGGGAACGCCCGGCGTCTGGCGCAATCCGGCGCCGTCGCTTGGCGAAAACACGCGTGACGTGCTCGCGGAAGCCGGTCTGTTGACCGACGAGATCGATCTGATCATGGGAGGACGAACCGAATGAGGCTGCGCTCGCTCCTTTACGTCCCCGGCAGTTCGCCCCGGTTCCTTGAAAAGGCGCACGAACGCGGTGCCGATGCGATCATCGTCGATCTCGAAGACGCCGTCGCGCCGAGCGAAAAGGAATCCGCAAGGGCGGCGCTCGGCAAGAACCTGCCGATGGTCGGGCAGCGCGGCGCCATCGTCATCGTCCGGATCAACACCCATGACGAGGCCGCGATGCTCGCGGACGCAGCGGCAGCCTGCGAAGCCGGCGCCGACGCGCTCTACGTGCCGAAGGTGTCCTCGCCCGAGCTTCTGCACCGGCTCGACCGCCATCTAACGCCGATCGAAACCGCGAAGCAGCGCAGCCCGATGCGCTTTGTGCCGCTGATCGAGGATCCGATCGGATTGCAGAATGTCGCGTCCATCGCGGCAGGGCCGCGGGTCTTTGCACTTTCGGCCGGTGGCGAGGACCTCGCCACATCGATGGCGGCACAGCCGACGCCGGAGGTTCTGCGTCTTCCGAAGCTCCTGATCCATTATGCGGCTAAGGCGGCGGGGATCATGTCCTTCGGCTTGCTGCGCAGCACGGCCGACTATGCCGACAAGGTGGCACTGACTGCAGCCATCAGGGAGGCCAAGGACTTCGGCTTCGATGGCGCGACCTGCATCCACCCGAGTGTCGTTGCCCTGCTGAACGACGGCTTTTCACCGTCCGAGGCCGAGATCGACCGCGCCCGGCGCCTCATCGAGGCTGCAGATGCGGCCGCAGCGGACGGCGTCGGTGCCTTTGTCTTCGAGGGCAAGTTTGTCGACCTGCCGATCGTCACGCGCGCCCGCGCCTTGCTGACGCGCGCCTCACATTGACCGCACCCCCAGCGTGGGGAAGCCTATTGGAGAAAACAGTGTCAAATCCTTCCAGCGCCATGGGGGAGCGCCGCAAATGGCGCATTCTCGTGACCCACAATTCGATCGCCGAGAGTGCGGTCGAATTGCTCAACGCGCATGACTGCGACGTCTTCTTCTCGCCGCCTTACGATGCCTCCGACATCGTCGCCGCGCGTGCCGCCGAACTCGGCATCGACGCGATCATGGTTCGCCAGGGCCAGATCAACGAGGCGGTGATCGCCGCCTCGCCGAAGCTGAAGGTCATCGTCAAGCATGGCGTCGGCGTCGACAATGTCGACATCCAGGCGGCGGCTGACCGGGGCGTGCCGGTATTGCGTTCCATGGGGTCGAACGCACGCGCGGTCGCCGAACACGCGATCGCCCTTTCGCTCGCCTTGCTCAAGGAGATCGGCCCGCTGACGGCAGCGGTCAAGGACGGCCGCTGGCCGAAGCCGACCTTCATGGGGCGGGATATCATCGGCACGGTGATGGGGCTCGTCGGTTATGGCGCGATCGGACGCGAGACGGCTGCGATGGCCCGCGCGCTCGGCATGGACGTGATCGTCTACGATCCGCATGCGGCGGCGGGGCTCGCCGAGGCGAACATCGAAACCGTCAGCGACGTGGACGACCTCGTCCGCCGTGCCGATATCGTCAGCCTGCATTGCCCGCTGACGGCCGACACGCGCCACCTGATCGACGCCCGTCGCCTTTCGTTGATGAAGCCGACGTCGTTCATCGTCAACACGGCGCGCGGCGGCCTCATCGACGAGGCAGCGCTTGCCATCGCCTTGCGCGACAAGCGCATCGCGGGTGCCGCCCTCGACAGCTTCGCCACGGAACCGCCGGCTGCCGACAATCCGTTGTGGGCGGCGCCCGACCTGCTCGCCACGCCGCATATCGGCGGCGTGACCAAGGGCTCGTCGAAGGCCATGGCGGAAATCGCCGCGCGGCACATCATCAGCGTGCTCGGCGGCGAAGCGCCCGACGCCTTCAGCCTAGCAACGCCGCAGAGCCTCGGCCTGCGCAAACAGCCAGCCTAACCGTTCCGAGGAGAGAACAAAATATGCCAATCGGTTTCCGAGTGAAGAACGACATGGAACGTGTCGATCCCTCCTATATCGAGGCGTTCCGCGCCTTGCCTGTCGCCAACGTGTCCGACAGCATGTCCCGGCTGGTCGCCGGCGGCGACCGGCTGCGCCCAATGCATGGCGGGGGCGTGCTTTGCGGCCCGGCGCTCACGGTCAAGACCTGCCCCGGCGACAACCTGATGCTGCACAAGGCGATCGATATCGCCGAGCCCGGCGACGTCATCGTCGTCGATGCCGGCGGCGATACCACCAATGCGCTGATGGGCGAGTTGATGCTGGCCCATGCGGTAAAACGTGGGGTCGCGGGCTTCGTCCTCAACGGCGCGATCCGCGACGCCGAGGCCATTCGCGCCCAGGACCTGCCGCTTTACGCAATCGGCGTGACGCACCGGGGACCCTACCGCACCGGTCCCGGCGAAATCGGCTTCCAGATCTCGATCGCCGGGATGGTGATCAATCCGGGCGACCTCATTCTGGGAGATTTCGACGGCGTCGTGTGCATACCCAGGGCCGATGCCGACACGGTTCTCAAGGCGACCCGCGCCAAGCACGAGGCCGAGGCCAAGCAGATGAATGCGACGGTGCTCGGCGAGATCGACCGGTCCTGGGTTGACCGAGAACTGGAAAGACTGGGCTGCAGCTTCGTCGGCGAGGGCGCCTGAAACGCGCTCGCGAGCGCCCGAGATCGAAGGCGCCGATGCGGCTCGTTCGGCGTTGGCTCGCCCGGGGCGGGTTCGGCCGACATTCGGGGGACATGCCCGATTTTGATTGTGGCGGCGCCGGTGCAGGCGCCGCCGGTTGGCGAGGTGTTGCAGCTCGCCCGACCGGTGCTAGGGGGACGGTAGAACCGGTCGTATTCGAGATCAGAAACGGAAATTCAGGCCCGTCTTGATCGCGTGATTGACCAGATTGTTCGAGCCCTTCACGCCACCGATCGTGGAGTCCACGCCGTTGAAGCGGGTCTGGCTATACTCGACCTTGCCGGAGATGTTTTCGGTGAACCCCATCTCGGCGCCGGCGCCATAGGTCCAGCCCGTGTGCCAGCGATCGCCGGAGGTCACGGTGCCCTTGCCCTCGAAGCGCGCGGTGGTGACGCCGACCGTGCCGTAGAGCAGGACGTTGTCGAGTGCGTAGCCGGCCTTGGCGCGGGCGGTGCCGCTCCAGGTTTGCTGCAAGGCGCCGCCCTTGCCGACCTGATACTGCAGGCCACCGGCGCGCGCCGCCTCGATCTCGCCGCCCACCACGAACTGGCCGAACTGCTGGTTGTAGCCGACCTGGACGCCGCCGTTGATCTTGTTCTTGCTGCCCTTCTGGTTCGAGGAGCCGGTGCCGATGTGGCCACCCGCATAGGTCCCCGTCCAACGATCCACATTGGCAAAGTCGACGCCCGAATTGCTGAAATCAGCGGCCTGCGCCGTCGAAGCGGCTGCGGCAACGCCCAGAGCAAGCGCGGCCGTCTTGAAGTTGAGTGTCATCGATCGTTTCCTTTATTGTCGCGGACCGGTCCGGCCCGTTCAATGCGATCGGTTTGCCTCATCTGCTTGCAGGTTCCGCGCAGAGTTCATCCGGGTTTCATGGAGAGAGTACGCTTTGCGCGCCTTTGCTCCCGCAGTCGGTCGGCAAGGCGATTTCAAAGGTCATGCCGCCGAACTCGTTTCGCTTCGCGCTGGTCGAACCGCCATGGGCTTCGGCGATCGCACGAACGACCGAGAGGCCGAGGCCGCTGCCGCCGCTCGCACGCGATCGGGAATCGTCTGCGCGCCAGAACCGATCAAACGCGTGCTCGATGTCGAGATCGGACATGCCGGCCCCCCTATCCTGGCATTGGAAGATGGCTTCCGAACCCCTCATCTTCGCCACGATGGAGAGCCGGCTGCCGGGTGCATAGCGGGTGGCATTGTGCATGATCGCCAGCAGGGCCTGTCGAACCTTGGCGCGATCAAGCGTCATCGGCGCCCGGCTGAGGTCGAGCGATACCGGCATCCCCGCCTTGTCGAACTCGCCGAGCATCGCGGCGACGGCCGTCTCGACCTCCTCGCCCATGTCGCCCGGCTCCAGGCGGAGCTCCAGCCGCCCCACATTCGAGAGCGCCAGGATGCGAAGATCCTCGACGATGCTGGTCAGGTGATCGATCTGGCCGATCAAGCCATCGTAAAGTTTGGTGGTTGGTTCGAAGAGGCCATCGCGCATGCCTTGCAGGCGGCCGCGCAGCACCGTTAGCGGCGTTCGCAGTTCATGGGCGATGGCGTTGTTCTGGTACTGCAACTCCTTCTCCGCGCTCTCCAGCAGCTCGGCCATGCGATTGAAATGGTCGATCACGTCGTCGACCTCCCCCAGTCGTCGCGATCGAACCGGCACACGGGTAGAAAAGTTTCCCATTGCAATCGCCTTTGCGGCATCGCGGATGAGCACCAGCGCGTTCACGATCCGGTGGCTGAGGCGACCGCCGATGATCGCAGCGATGATGAGGCTGACGGCGAGCACCGCGGCCATCACCAGAAGCTCCACCAGGGTGACCGGTTCGAGGACCGCGTCCGAGTGCATCAGGTAGAGGACGTACATGTAAATGAACGATCCCGACGTCAGCACACCAATGGTGGCTGTCACCGCCAGAAACATGTGCTTCGTCAGAAGCCAGTTGAAGCCTCCGATCGCCCATTCCCTTTTCTTGGGACGGCTGCCCGGGATTGGGCCGACGGCTAGGTCTGTCGTTTGGGGATCGCTCATGGTGGTTCTCGGAGTTTCTCTGCAATCAGCGGTGCAACCGGCAGGCACAGGATTCGTTGAGGCCGTGTGTGGGTTGCGTGGAGAGGGCGCCGAAATCGGAGGAGCAATCGTTCGAGGACCCATGCCATCCCGGCGCAACCACGGCAGGCGGCGTCGGTTTGCGGTGCTTTGCAAAGAATCTGTCGGGTAACCGCAAAGATTGCAGATGCGCTTTCCCGAAGCGCGCGAAGGTAGGTTCGTCGGGGCCTGTGGCGGGTGGCCTGCAGGGCGGGGAGCCCATCCGCAACCAGGCCGTATCGGCCATTGCAGCCCCTTGCAAAGATTCTTGCACCGTCATTATTGACGGCACGGAAAATTGCAGGAACGATGGATCCTGCAAATGAACTTGCGGGGACGTCATGACGATACTCGATCGCATTAAGACGCATTCCAGGCGGCTTACCGATGCGGATCAGAAGCTGATCACGACCATGCTGGAAAATCGGGCGGAGGCCGCGTTCCTGTCGGGCCCGCAGCTTTCCCAGCGCGCCTCCGTGCATGAGGCGACCGCCACGCGGCTGGCGCAGAAGCTCGGCTACAAGGGCTTTCCGGATCTCCGCGCGCAATTGCAGCGCGAGGTGCTGGACGATCAGGACGCGGCCAACCGCATGCGCCGCTCGGTCTCGAAGGTCGAGCATGGCGACTACCTGACCGATCTGATCGCAGCCGAGATCAGCGCGCTCGAAACGCTCGCCCGCTCGGTCGAGCAGGCGGATATCGACAGGGCCGCCGACATGATCTTTTCGGCGCGCCGGGTCTTCATCTTCGGGCAGGGGCACGCGCAATCGGTTGCCGGTTTCCTGCAGCGTCGCCTCGACCGCTTCGGCATGACCACGATCCAGCTGACGGGCCGCGGCCGGGACATCGCCGAGCGCCTGGTCGGCATGGAGGCGGGCGACCTCGTGGTGGCGCTTGCCTTTCGCAAACAGCCGCAAAGCTACGGTCCGCTGGTGCGCCACGCGACGCGGGTCGGTGCGCAATCGATCCTCGTTTCCGATCTGGTCGGGCCGCTGATGGAGCCCGCCGCCGATCTGATGCTCGCAGCGCCGAGGGGGCGCTCGGGCAGCGAATTTCAGACACCGACGATCCCGTTTGCGATCGTCAACGCCATCGTGCTCACGATCGCCGGCCGTCATCAGGGGCAGGTGATCGGCAGGCTGGAGAAGCTGTCGGAGTTATTCAACGACTTCGACTAGAGCGCTGCGCGTTCATACGCACGAAGGACACTAATGCTTTGATTCTAGTGCATCTTTACGCCAGAAGGTGATCCCACTTGAAGGCCGGATGCTCTAGCGGGGAACTACAAAGGGAGGAGAACGAAATGCTGAAAAAACTGACCAGTGCCGCGCTTGCCGCATGTTTCGCATTACCAACCTTGGTGATGGCGTCCGATCTCGACGGCCTGACGCCGCAGCAACTGCTGCCGCTCGCACAGAAGGAGGGAAGCGTCACCGTCTTCTCGCTGTCGAGCCGCATCGCCAAGATCGAAAAGGCCTTCGAGGAAGCCTATCCGGGCATCGACCTCATCGGCCTCGACATGAGTTCCACCAAGCAGATCGCCCGCATCGAAGCGGAACAGCAGGCCGGCGTGCATGCGGTCGACGTGCTCTATATCGCCGATACGCCTGTCGTGTTCACCAAGCTTCTGGAGGGAAAGCGGATCGTGAACTACGTGCCGCCGCGGGTCGCGAACGAACTGGAGGACCGCTATAAGGCGCCGCTTTTGACGCAGCGCCTCTCGACCAAGGTGCTGATGTACAACGAGAAGGCCTTTCCTGACGGTTCGCCCGTCAGCAATCTCTGGCAACTCACACAGCCGGAGTGGCAGGGAAGGGTGCTGATGGTTGATCCGAGCCAGCGTGGCGAACTGCTCGACCTCCTCACCGAGATCGCGCTGCATCCGGACGAGATGGCAGCCGCCTACAAGGCGCATTTCGGCAAGGATATCGACGTCGAAGGCGATCTTCAGGGCGCCGGTGAACAGTTCATCAAGGACCTCTTCGCCAACGACCTGATCCTGGTTCCCAACAGCGACGTGCTCAACAAGTCGGTGGGTGACGTCAACGCCAAGAACCCACCGGTCGGTTTCGGCACCTATTCCGACCGTCGTGACAACGAAAAAGAAGGCTGGGCGCTGCAGATCGCCAACAATGTCGAGCCGGCCAACGGCA
Organism: Ensifer sp. ZNC0028; assembly: GCF_000799055.1. Taxonomy (NCBI): domain Bacteria; kingdom Pseudomonadati; phylum Pseudomonadota; class Alphaproteobacteria; order Hyphomicrobiales; family Rhizobiaceae; genus Ensifer; species Ensifer sp. ZNC0028. Next base: position 12,324 of record NZ_JTLA01000039.1, on the reverse strand, counting down.
TCCTGTTTCCGGCGGTGCTGACGGTCGCCGACAAGGCGCCTCATCCGGCGGCCGCGCGGTTGCTGATCGACTTCATGTTCGGCGACGATACGCCGACCGGCGGGGCGGGCTTCGAGCCCTTCAACGTCCCCGGCGACTACGCGACCCGCAAGACCATCGCCCACCATCCGGACTCGGTGAAGCTCGATGACTTGAAGGCCTGGACGATCGATCCGGCAAAGACGGCCGCCGCGCGCGGACGCATCGCCGACCTGATCATCACGCTCCAGTAACGGAAACCGTCTGTCGGCATGCTCTACACCGGGCGTGCCGACAGACGCCGAGGCCCTGACATGACATCCCTATCGATATCCGCACCATCGGGCAGCCGGCTGCTCCGATCGGGCTTCCTCTTGCCGGCACTTCTTGTCGCCATCGTCGCGATCCTGGTCGTCGCTCCGCTCTTGCGCATCCTCTTCACCACGCTGACGCCCGAGGGCATCGCGGCCTGGAAGGCGGTGCTTGCCAGCCCGCTCTCGGCCAATCTCTGGTGGCGACCGCTTCTCAACACCATGATCCTCGGCTTCAGCGTCGGCGCCGGCTGCCTGCTCATCGGCGGCTTCCTTGCCTGGCTCGTGGTGCTGACAGACGTCCCGGGCCGCCGTTTCCTCGGCCTGATGGCGTCGCTGCCCTACATGATCCCGAGCTTTGCCGCAGCCCTTGCCTGGGGCACGCTGTTTCGCAATTCGCGTCTCGGCGGTTCGGCCGGATTCTTCGAGACCAGCGGCCTTGCCATTCCCGACTGGCTCGCCTGGGGTCTGATCCCGACGGCGATCGTGCTGATCGCGCACTATTATTCGCTCGCCTATACGATCATCGCCGCCGCCTTGAGCTCGGTCGGCGCCGATCTCGTCGAGGCAGGCCAGATGGCCGGCGCCAAGCGCCCGCGCATCTTCTTCGGCATCATCCTGCCGGTGGTGACGCCGGCCTTGATTGCCGCCGCGTCGCTGACCTTCGCCGGCGCCGTCGCCAATTTCGCAGCCCCCGCCTTGCTCGGCCTGCCCGTGCGCATGCAGACGCTTTCTACCCGTCTCTTCGGGATGATCGAGACCGGGCAGAACGAACGCGGCTTCGTGCTTGCGCTGCTGCTCATCGCTGTCTCGGCGCTGTTTCTCTGGCTCTCCGATCGTATCGTCTCCGGTCGCAAGGCCTTCATCACCGTGACGGGCAAAGGTGGGCGCACCAAGCGCTTCCCGCTCGGCGCCTGGCGCTGGCCACTCTTTGCCATCGCCGTCGTCATCGGGCTTCTGACCACGGTGCTGCCGGTCCTCGTGCTGGCCGCATCGAGCCTGGCACCGCAGAGCGGCGCGCTCTTTTCCAACTGGACGCTGCACTTCTGGATCGGCGAGGGCGGTGGCGAGATGGCGCAGGGACAGGCGGGTATCTTTCGCAATCCGGTGCTGATCGACGCGATCTGGAACACGATCCGTCTCGGGCTGGTCGTCGCCTTCACCACGATGCTGCTCGGTCTGGCGCTTGCCTATACCATCGTGCAGCGCCGCGGCAGCCTGCTCGCGACGCTGCTGAGCCAGCTCGCCTTCCTGCCGCTCCTGGTGCCGAGCATCGCCTTTGCCGCCGCCTATATCGCGCTGTTCGGCGCGCCGATCGGGCCGCTGCCTTCGCTCTACGGCACCTTCGCGCTGCTCGTCATTGCCGCATCGGCGCACAATCTGCCCTTTGCCGTGCAGTCGGGACGCTCAGTGCTCGGCCAGATCTCCGCCGACATCGAGGAAAGTGCAAGGCTGACGGGTGCGGGACTGTTCCGTCGCCTGTTCGCGATCATCTTTCCGCTCGCGATCCGGGGCCTCTTTGCCGGCGCGATCCTCGTCTTCGTCAAGATGGTGCGGGACCTCTCGCTGGTCGTGCTGCTGTTCACCGCCACCTCGCCGGTGCTGAGCATGGTCGCCTATCGCTATGCCGCGGAAGGCTTCATGCAGTTCGCCAATGCCATCACCCTCGTCATCCTTGTCGTCTGCCTGGCTGCCTCCTTCGTGGCCCACAGCCTGCAGAACCGTGTCCAGAAATGGAAAGCACCATGAATGCCTTAGCAACCGGCACCGCGGACGCCATCAAGATCCGCAGTCTCGTCAAACGCTTTGGCGCCTTTGCCGCCGTCAAGGACGTCAATATCTCGGTACCCGCGGGTTCCTTCCTCGTGCTCGTCGGCCCCTCCGGCTGCGGCAAGTCGACCCTTCTGCGCATGCTGGCCGGGCTTGAAAGCCCGAGCGAGGGCGAAATCGCCTTCGTCGGGCAAACCGTGTCGAGCGGCGCGGGCGGCGTCATTGCCGACGCCGGCAAGCGCAACGCCGGGCTCGTGTTCCAGAGCTATGCGCTCTGGCCGCACATGACGGTCGCCGGCAATATCGCCTGGCCGCTGAAGGTCGCCAGATGGCCGCGCGACAAGCGCGAGCAGCGTGTGCGGGAAGTGCTTGCGCTTCTCGGCATCGACATGCTGGCCGAACGGTATCCAGCCGAGATCTCCGGCGGCCAGCAGCAGCGCGTGGCGATCGCCCGCACGATCGCGCCGCAACCGAGCATCCTCCTGTTCGACGAGCCGCTGTCGAACCTCGACGCCAAGCTGCGTATCGAGATGCGCAGCGAACTGATGCGCATTCACCGGGCGACCGGGGCGACATCGGTTTACGTCACCCACGACCAGGTCGAGGCGATGACCATGGCGACCCATGTCGCCGTGCTCAACAACGGTCGCGTCGAACAGTTCGGCAAACCGATCGATCTCCTGCGCAACCCGCAGACCACCTTCGTTGCGACCTTCCTCGGCACGCCGCCGGCAAACCTTATACCGGTGCACCGCGCCGGCGACGGTCTCGTCTTCGGCGATATGGTGCTCGCGCCGGCTTCCCTGGCCGCCGGCCGCGACGATGCGCAATTGCTCTACCGCGCCGAAGACGTGAGCGTCGGCGCGGTCGCCGGAGCGCCGTCGCTTACGGCCCGGTTTGCCGAAGCGGCCCCGATCGCGGGCCGAACCATGGTGACCGCGATGGTCGGCGACCTGCGCATCACCGCCATGGCCGACAGCTACTTCACCGCCACGCCGGGGGAGCCGATCCCCCTTTCCTTCATTCGCACACCCGATGCGGTTTTCGCCGCCACCGGAGAAAGGATCCAACAATGAGGCTCATCCTCATGCGCCACGGCGAGACCCAGTGGAACGCCGAACAACGCCTTCAGGGACAGGACAACTCGCTTCTGTCCGAGCGCGGGGTCGCGCAGGTCAGGCGCTTTCGCCCTTACGCCAAGGCGTTGAAGCCGGTTCGCATCATCGCCTCGGACCTCGGTCGCACCCGGCAGACGGTCGCCCTCATCGGTCACCCGGACGCGCCAACTGACGAGCGCTTCCGCGAATTGGACATGGGCGAATGGACGGGACGGCGCAAGCCGGACCTGATCGCCGAGCGGCCGGAGGAATATGCCGCCTGGCGCGCCGGCACCTTCACGCCGGCCAACGGCGAAACCTGGGGCGCTTTCCGTGGCCGCGTGGCCGAAGGTGTGCATGACTGGATGTCACGCACCGAAGGGGACCTGCTCGTCGTTGCCCATGGCGGCGTCGTGCGCGCGGCCTGCCACGAGTTCCTCGACCTTCCGCCCTCACGCGTCGTTCCGGTGACGCCGGGGACGGCGACCATCCTGCATTTCCCGCGGCGCGGCAGCATGACCGCGCAGCTCGAGGGCTACAACATCGGATCTGTCGCACCCGACGATTTCGTCGCCGACTGAGACTTGCGGCGAGGGGCATGAGATGAACTCCGGAACATTGGTTATCCTGGAACTTCTGGGTGGCGTGGCGTTGCTTCTGTGGGGCGTTCGCATGGTGCGTACCGGCGTCATGCGCGGTTGGGGCGACCGGCTGCAGCGCTTTGTCGAACAGCGCCTGTCGAACCGGCTTACCGCCTTCGGCGGCGGGGTCCTTGCGACCGCCGTGCTCGGCAGCGCCACGGCGATGGCGCTGATCGTTGCCGGGCTCGCGGGGGCCGGTGCAATCTCGGCCCAGACCGGGCTTGCCGTGCTGCTCGGGGCGGATATCGGCTCGGCGCTCGTCTCCGGCCTCTTTGCCTCCGGCTCGTCGCTGGCGGGCGTGCTCGCTCCGCTGTTTCTCCTGACGGGCTATGTCGCATTCAGCGTGTCCGATGAATTCCGGCCGCGAAACGCCGGCCGCATCCTGATGGGCCTCGGCCTGATGCTGATGGCCCTGAAGGTAATCGTGTCGGCGACGGCGCCCTTGCGCGAAGCCACGCTCTTCCACGACGTCCTGCAGGCGGTTGCGACGGAACCGGTGCTCGGTTTCTTCGTCGGGGCGATGCTTGCCTGGCTGTTTCATTCGACGCTTGCCGTCATCCTGCTCGTCGCCTCGCTGCTGATGAACGGCAGCCTCGAAGTCGCCGGCGCCGTCCCGCTCATCCTCGGGATCAATTTCGGCGGCGGTCTTCCGGCGGTCAGTGCCACGCTCGACCAGCCGCCACCCGCCCGCAAACTGCCGATCGCCAATCTCTTCTGCCGCGGTGTTCTGGCCGTTTCGCTGCTGCCCTTCGCGCGGCAGATCGTGGATATTGCCGGCCGCCTACCCACCGATCCGTTGCACGTCGCCGTCGGCCTTCACGTCACCTTCAACCTTCTGGTTGCGACCGTGTTCCTGCCGTTGTCGTCTTTCGTCGTCAGCCTTGTGGAGCGGCTGGTTCCACCAGCGCCGACCGTCGCCGATCCCCTGGCGTCCCCGCGCTATCTCGACAGCATGTCGCTGGAGACGCCGGCAATCGCGCTCAGCAATGCGACGACCGAAACGATCCGCATGAGCGAATTGCTGGAGCGCATGTTCCGGATGGCGCTGACGTCCCTGCAGGCCGGCAGGCTCGAAAACCTGAAGGAACTGTTGCCCGTCGATGCGCGGCTCGGCAACTACATGGCGTCGGTGCACGCCTATCTCGGACAATTGACCCAGGATGGGCTGCCGGCCGGAGAGACGAGCAGGGCCCATGAGATCATGCTGTTTGCGAGCAATCTCGAACATGCGGGCGACGTCATCAAGCTGAGCCTCGCCGATCGCATTCGGGCAAAGATAAAACAGGACATCCAGTTTTCGGCGAGCCAGCGCGCGGCGATCGAGGCGCTCTCGGAGGTGATCGTGGCCTCGTTGAGACTGCTGCCGGCGGCTCTCTCGTCCAGGGATGTTGCGGCCGCATCGCGGCTCGCGGCCCAAAAGGACCGTTTTCGCGAACTCGAAGATGAAATCGTCCGGCGGCATCTTGGCGGCGAGCATGCGGAGACGGCGGCCGGTGCGAGAGACAATGCCCTCTTCATCGACCTCGTGCGCGACCTCCACCGGATCAATTCCGATATCGCAGCCGCCGGCTATCCGCTGGTGCAGGCGGCTGGTCTGTTGAGCAACAGCCGGATTATGAATGTAGGAGCGGTTGCCGTTGCGAGATAATGGCAAGCGTGTGGTCGGCCGGTTCGATCGATAGGCGACGGGTTCGCCGTCGCCTGCCGCGCAGCGCCGATCGACCACTCGCCTAGAGCTTGGCCGAGACGGCGGTTGCCGCCTCGCGAATGGTCTGCATCAGAAGCGAGAGGGCGAGCGGCGGCACCGCGTCGGCGCGCATGGTCAGGCCAACAGGACCTTTCGTTTCACTTGTGTCGATCGGCAGGATTGCGATCGTGCCATCGTCGACATCGGCGGCGACGACGCCGGCGGAGATGATCCAGATCGCATCGCTCGCCCGCACGAAGGCCCGGCCGAAGGCGTCGGACACGGTCTCGATCTGGTTCGGCAGACTGGCAATGCCATTTGTGATCAGGAAGCGCTCGACGAAGGGGCGGATGATCGAGGCGCGTGTCGGCATCAGGACCGGGAAGTCGGCGAGCCGCGCAAAGGTGGAATGGGCGCCGGCAAGCAGCGGATGTCCGGCCCTGACGGCAAAGACCACCTGTTCCGAGTAGAGATGCTCGAAGGAAAAGCCGGTCATCTTTTCCGGTGCCGCAAGCCGTCCGACGACCAGATCGAGATCGCCGACGCGCAGCTGTTCGAGGAGGACTGCGTTCTCGCCTGTGACGATCTTGATGCGGGCGCCGGTCTCCTCCTTGAGAAACAGCGTCATGGCATGCGGCATGATCCGCGTCGAGACGGTCGGCAGCGCTCCGATGCGGACCGGAACGCCGTCGCCGGACCGTTCCTGCGAGACGGAATCGAGCCCCTGCCGAAGCGCCGTCAGCGCCGCACCGGCGTGGCGCAGGAACACCTCGCCGTAGCGCGTTATCTTGATGCCGCGCCCGTCGCGCTCGAAGACCGCGACGCCAAGCACCTCTTCGAGTTCGCGGATCGTCTTGGTCACGGCCGGCTGGCTGACATGCAGCAGCTCGGCCGCCTTCATCACGCTCTTCTGCCGGGAGACCTCGACAAATGTCTGTAGATGGCGAAACTTGACCCGGGCGTCGATCATGGAATTCATAACCCTCAAGTTAATGAAATGCCATGAAATATCATTTTACCTAACCAGATTAAATATCCAATTTGGTGGCGGAGGAGAGAGCCCGTGCAGTTTGCCCGCATCAACGACATCACGATCCACTATCAGGTGATCGGCGCCACCGGCGACCGTCCGGTGCTGGTTTTCGCCAATTCGCTCGGCACGGATTTTCGCATCTGGCGCGACGTCATCGTCCGGCTGGCCGGCGATTACGCCATCGTCCTCTACGACAAACGCGGCCACGGTCTCTCGGATATCGGCCCGGCCCCTTACGCGATCGAGGATCATGCCAACGACCTGGCCGGCCTGCTCGACATGCTCTCGGTCAAACAGGCGATCATCTGCGGCCTTTCGGTCGGCGGCCTGATTGCGCAGTCGCTCTACCAGCGGCGACCGGATCTGGTGCGGGCGCTCGTCCTTTGCGACACGGCGCACAAGATCGGTACGGCCGAGAGCTGGGCGGCGCGCATCGCAGCGGTCGAGGAGAAGGGCATCGAGGCGATTGCCGACAGCGTGCTCGAGCGCTGGTTCACGCCCGCCTTTCGTCGCCCGGAAAACACTGCCCTTTCCGGCTACCGCAACATGCTCGTCCGTCAGCCGGTGACCGGTTACGTCGCCACCTGTGCCGCTATCCGTGATGCCGACTATACCGAGGCGGCTGCGCGCATCGCCGTGCCGACGCTTTGCGTTGTCGGCGATCAGGACGGCTCGACGCCGCCGGATGTGGTGCTGGCCACCGCCCGCCTCATTCCCGGCGCGCGCTACGAAGTCATCCGCGATGCCGGTCACATTCCCTGCGTCGAAAACCCGGAAGCCTTGACTGCGGTGCTTCGCGCCTTCTTCGAAATTGCAATGCATGGAGACAGGACCCATGAGTGACGCTTCTGCGCCCTCCGACCGCTATCGCCAGGGCATGGCCACACGCCGTGCCGTGCTCGGCGACAATCACGTGGATCGGACGCAGTCGGTTTCCACCGAATTCGACCGCCCCTTCCAGGAACTGATCACCGAAGCGGCGTGGGGGCATGTCTGGTCGCGGCCGACCTGGACGAAGCGCGAGCGCTCGATCGTGACGATCGCGCTCCTCGCCGCCCTCGGCCAGGACGACGAGGTGGCCATGCATGTGCGCGCGACCGCCAATACCGGTGCCACCCGCGAGGATATCTGCGAGGCTCTGCTGCACGTGGCGATCTATGCCGGCGTGCCGGCGGCCAATCATGCGATCAAGATCGCCAAGCAGGTCTTTGCCGAGATCGATGCCGGCACGGCGGCCTGACGGGAGGAAGCGATGTCCGACAGAACCAACGGAAGACCGGAGACGGGCGCCTTTTTCCCGCGCGACCGTGCATGGCACGCACCGGCGCTGACGCCGGGCTACAAGACCTCGGTGCTGCGCTCGCCGCAGAAGGCGCTGCTTTCGCTCGACGGCACGATTTCGGAGATCACCGGCCCGGTCTTCGGGCATTCGATCATCGGCGAACTCGACAACGACCTCATCCACAACTTTGCCAAGCCGGGCGAGAGCGCCATTGGCGAGCGCATCATCGTGCATGGCCGGGTGCTCGACGAGCGCGGCCGCGCCGTGCCCGGGGCGCTGCTCGAATTCTGGCAGGCCAATGCCGGCGGCCGCTATCGCCACAAGAAGGAGAGCTATCTCGCGCCGCTCGATCCGAATTTCGGCGGATGTGGCCGCACGATCACCGATGCGGAAGGGGGCTACGCTTTCCGTACGATCAAGCCCGGTCCCTATCCCTGGCCGAACGGCGTCAACGACTGGCGCCCGGCGCATATCCATTTCTCGGTCTTCGGCCACGGCTTCGCGCAGCGGCTGATCACCCAGATGTATTTCGAGGGCGATCCGATGATCTGGAAGTGTCCGATCGTCAACACCATCCCGGACCGCCAGGCGGTCGAACAATTGATCGCTCCGCTCGACTGGGCAAACACGATCCCCTTCGACGCGCGTGCCTACAAGTTCGACATCGTGCTGCGGGGACGCCGCTCGACACTGTTCGAGAACAGGATGGAGGGCAACTGATGGTCCAGCAACTCGGCTACCTCAAGGAAACGCCCTCGCAGACGGCCGGTCCCTATGTGCATATTGGACTCACCCCGAACTTTTGCGGCATTGGCGGCGTCTACGAGGCCGACCTCGGATCGCGGATGGTGAACGGCGAGACGCGTGGCGAGCGCATCACCATCACCGGACGGGTCTTCGACGGCGCCGGCGCGCCGCTGAAGGACGCGCTCGTGGAGATCTGGCAGGCGGACGCCACCGGGCTCTACAATTCTCCGACCGAGATACGCGGTTCTGCGGACGCCAACTTCACCGGCTGGGGGCGCTGTTCAACGGGTGCCGACGACGGGGTCTTTTCCTTCGAGACGATCAAGCCTGGGCAGGTTCCCTACAGCCACGACCGGCAGATGGCACCGCACATCACCTTCTGGATCGTGGCGCGCGGCATCAATGTGGGGCTTCACACCCGCATGTACTTCCCGGACGAGGCGGAAGCCAACGCCGCCGACCCGCTGCTTGCGCGCATCGAGCATCGCCATCGCGTCGCCACGCTTGTCGCGACCGGAACGGCGCCTAATTATGTCTTCGACATTCACCTGCAGGGTGAGAAGGAAACCGTCTTCCTCGACATCTGAACAGGAATGTCACGCCTGGACACGGAGTGCCGCACGGTTGGCGCTTCGGGCAGCAGGTGGCATTTCGTTCGGCGAGCCGCATCCGCGACCAGAAACGGGGAAATCATGACCTATTCCGCCTTCGACCACCCTTATCTCTCCGGGTTGCTGGGGGATGAGGCGGTTGCCGCCGAGTTCTCGGCCTCCGCCGATATCCATGCGATGCTTGCCTTCGAGGCGGCGCTCGCGCGGGCCGAGGCCGTGCACGGCATCATCCCGGCCAAGGCTGCCGATCGGATCACCGAGGCCTGCCGTGCCTTCTCGCCCGATGTCAGCGCGCTGCGGCGGGCGGTGGCGGCCGATGGGGTGGTGGTTCCGGAACTTGTGCGGCAGTTGCGGGCGATCGTCGGCGGCGAGGCGGCGGACCATGTGCATTATGGCGCCACCAGCCAGGATGTCATCGACACCAGTCTGATGCTGCGGATGAAGGCGGTCGCCGAGCTTTTCGCCGTCCGGCTCGGCAGCATCGTCACGGTGCTCGAGGAGTGCGACAACGAATGGGGCGAGCGCATCCTTATGGGGCGCACCCGCATGCAGGCGGCGATCCCGATCACCGTGTCGGACCGGCTGCGCAGCTGGATCGAGCCGCTGCTCGATCACAAGGACCGGCTGGAAGCCATGGACCGCGATCTCTTCGCCGTTCAGTTCGGCGGTGCCGCCGGCACGCTGGAGAAGCTCGGGGACCGCGCGGACGACGTGCGCGCGACGCTTGCCGAAGAACTCGACCTTGCCGACTTTCCGCAATGGCATAGCCAGCGCTCGGAGGTGGCGGATTTCGCCAACGCGCTGTCACTGATCACAGGCAGCCTCGGCAAGTTCGGTCAGGACGTCGCCTTGATGGCGCAGCAGGGCGACGAGATCGAACTTGCGGGCGGCGGCGGCTCGTCGGCCATGCCGCACAAGCAGAACCCGGTGGCAGCCGAAGTTCTGGTGGCGCTCGCGCGGTTCAACGCGACCCAGCTTTCGGGCATGCACCATGCGCTGGTCCACGAGCAGGAACGCTCCGGAGCCGCCTGGACGCTGGAATGGCTGATCATGCCGCAGATGGCCGGTGCGACGGCGGCGGCGCTTCGTCTGGCTGGCGAACTCGTCGGCAACATACGCAGGCTTGGCCGCGCCTGAGCAGGCTCGTGGCCGGTTCCTTCAGCGGGCCGCGCGCAACATCGAACGGTAGCGCACCTGGCTGTTCTTGAGGTGCTGGCGCATGGCGCTGCGTGCCCCGTCTTCGTCGCCATCCTGGATGGCGATGAGGATGGCCTCGTGCTCCGCGATCAATCGCGACAGTTCCGCCGACGCCAGAACGGTTTCCTCGCCGCTCTCTGAAACCGCGCGTCGGGGGATGAGCGCCGTGCCCAGCATCTGGAGGAACTCGCTGAAGCGCGGGTTGTTGGTCGCCTGGGCGATTGCCAGATGGAAGTTGAAATCGGCCTCCGCCGTTGGCCGTCCCTCCGCTGCACTGGCACAGAAGCTGTCGAAGGCTTCGGCGATCTTTTCTTCCTGGGCCGGTGAGCGGCGAAGGGCGGCAAGCGCTGCGGCATCACCCTCGACGGCGGTTCGCAATTCCAGCATCTCAATCAGCGAGGAGACGCGTGCAAGATCGATGCCGTGGAACGGCAGAGGGGTCGAAGGTGCAGGTTCCAGCACGAAAACGCCGATGCCGTGCCGCGCTTCGACAAGCCCGCCGGAGCGCAGTGCCGCGATCGCTTCGCGCACGACTGTGCGGCTCACGCCGAACTCCTGGGTCAGCTGCGCTTCCGAAGGCAGGCGGTCCCCCGGCTTGTAATGCCCGGTGCCAATCTGGCCGCTGAGGGCGTCCGTCACCTTGGCCACCAGCGTCTTGCCTTGAGGGGCGGGTGTGTCGGGGGCGGTGACGTTGCTCATGGGTTTGGCCGTTTCTGCGACTTGGATGTTGTGTGTCTGGATACGCCATTGCCGATCGAGGGCGCAATCCATGGCTGGCTGCAATGCGCCGGAACCAGGGGCGATATCTCAATAAATCGGATCATCGACGAAGGCGCCGCCCTGATAACGCACGAGACTATCCCCTGGCTGCGGTTTGGGGGTGTTTTCAGCGATCTTCTGACGGAACACCTCGGCATTGTCCTTCGGGCGCCAGCCGAGCCAGGAAACATGCGAATTGTCCCACCAGCCGGCGTCGTTGGCCGATGCGCCCCAGATGACCGGGCAACCGAGAACCGGCACACGGAAGACGGCCTCGACGAGCGATACGAAGTCTTGATGGGAAAGCCAGGTGGAGAGCATGCGGTAGTTGACGGGCTCGGGCAGGCAGGAGCCGATGCGGACCAGGGCAGTCTCCTGGCCGAACTTCTCGAAATACATGCGCGCCAGCGCTTCGCCGAAGCACTTCGATACGCCGTAGAGCCCGTCGGGCCGATAGGGCACGTTCGGGCCGAGCCGTTCGCCTTGCGGATAGTAGCCGATCGTGTGGTTGGTGCTGGCAAAGAGGATGCGCGGCTTGTTGTTGGCGCGCGCCGCCTCATAGAGATTGTAGAGGCCGAGAATGTTGCCGTCGAGGATTTCCGAGAAGGGGCGCTCGACCGAGATGCCGCCCAGATGCACGATCGCGTCACAGCCGGCGACAAGCTCGTCGACGGCGCCGCGGTCTGCCAGGTCGCACTGAACGCATTCCTCGTTTTCACCCGGCGGACCGAGCGGTGCGCGGTCTGACAGGCGGATTGTCCTTGCCATCGGGGCCAGCATTTGGCGCATGACGCGGCCCAACTGGCCCGCTGCGCCGGTGATCAGAAGTCGTTCCATCGCCTGTCCTCCCTCATGCTGGCGCCAACGCTATCGGCGAGTGTTAACCTGCAAGTCATATGATGACCGCTAACACATAATATATCTATATTGCAACGTTCATCGGGGCAGGTGTTCGCTCGTTCGTTTGAGAGTCGCGCGGCTTTGGGCGTCAACGCAGTTCTTCTTCGGTCAGCGGTCGAGGGAAATCTCGATATCTCATATGATGACTTGTATTATGACATATTGACATGCGTGTGATGACTTGCTTAGTAGGTCTTGTCGAGTTTGAGGGAGGGCCCGCACGAAATGACCCCTGAGCAAATCAAGGCCGCACTTGGATCGGGCCTGCTTT
>NZ_JTLA01000301.1:0-2157 GCF_000799055.1 Ensifer sp. ZNC0028 | reverse complement strand
AAGCCGGCAAGGGCTTTGCCGTCGTCGCCCAGGAAGTGCGTGAACTCGCGCAGCGCTCGGCCAATGCCGCCAAGGAAATCAAGGCGCTGATCACCACCTCGGGCAACCAGGTCAGGAACGGCGTGACGCTCGTCGGCGATACCGGCAAGGCGCTGCAGACGATCGTTTCCGAAGTGCAGGAGATCAACAAGCACGTGAGCGCGATCGTGACCGCCACGCGCGAACAGTCGACGGGGCTCCAGGAGATCAACACGGCGGTCAACACCATGGACCAGGGCACGCAGCAGAACGCGGCGATGGTCGAGGAACAGACGGCCGCCAGCCATGGTCTCGCGTCCGAAGCCGCCTCGCTCAACGCGCTGCTTGCCCAGTTCAATCTTGGCGATACCCAGAGCGTATACGCGGCAGCGACCAGCCACCGCCGCCGCGCAGCCTAGTCCTCGCCGACATTCGACAGCTAAAAGGCCCGGGAGACCGGGCCTTTTCTTTGCGCACTGCATCAGGATTGTCGCTTTTCACTGCAGGATCGCGAGTCATCCCCTTGTTTCTTAAGCTTTGATAAAGCGGTCGCGCATACCGTTTCTTCGCCGCGAAATGACTTCGCCCGCACGTCGCCTCCAGCATTCATCATCGCGATGTGCTCCAGACACCTGTCCCAATGCTCAGCGTGCCCGTCACGCAATCGATGATTTGGCCGCGCACGACCGCAAAGGCGGAGGCGCGAGGGGAGACATACGGTGATCCTAAAGACTGCAACGGCAAGAAACATGTTCGCCATAGTGATGACCGGCCTTCTGACCTCGATGGTCACCGCCGCCGTCGTCTTCTGGCTCTCCTATCAGCAATTGCGTGAGCGCAGCATCGCCGAGATGACCAATGCCGCATCCGCAAGCGCGCGCAGCGTCGAGACGAAGTTTGCCGAGGCAAAGACGCTCGCAAACAACATCCGCTCCGCGCTCTATGCGGTAAAGGGCACCGGCGAGCCGTCGCGCGCCGAAATCGAGACCCTGATGAAACGCTGGATCGTCGACAATCCGCTTGCCGTCGGCATGAGCACCGGCTGGGAGCCGAACGCCTTCGACGGCAAGGACGCCGAGTTCGTCGGCAAGCCCGGCCATGACGCGACCGGCCGCTTCGTTCCCTATATCGCCCGCTCCGGTGACAAGGTGATCCACGAGGCGCTGGCCGATTATGACAAGCCGGGTCCGGGCGACTACTACCAGATCCCGAAGAAGACTGGCCTCGACATGGTCACCGAGCCCTATGTCTACCCGATCAACGGCAAGGACGTGCTGATGACCTCGATCATGGTGCCGCTGAAGAAGGACGGCGCCTTCATCGGTGTCGTCGGCGTCGACATGGCGCTCGGCGAACTCTCGACCGAGCTTGCCAAGCTGAAGCCCTTCGGCACCGGTTTCGTCTCGCTGCTCAGCAAGGACGGCAGCATCATCAGCCACCCCGATGCCAAGGTGCTCGGCAAGGTGCTGAAGGACACGCCGCTTGCGGGTGAGGGGTGGGGAAACCTCTTGAGCCACACCGGCCAGGCCTTCGCGCTGAAGCACACGGACGGCAGCGCGCATTTGGCCGTCGCCGTGCCGGTCAACCTGCTGCCCGACACGGAATGGTATGTCGTGGTCTCGGTTCCCGAAGCCACGGTCTTTGCCGGCCTTTCGCAGCTTGCGATGATCTCGATCGCCGTCATTGCCGTTGCCGCCGCGATCATGATCATCGTCGGCTGGACGCTGGCAAGCCGCTTCCGCAAGCGCGTCGCCAATGTCATCGGCGTCACCGGCCAGATCGCGGCCGGCGAGACCGACGTCGACCTGTCCGAGGCCGAGCGCAAGGACGAGATCGGCGATCTCGCCCGCTCCCTGCGGGTCCTGCGTGATGCGACGATCGCCAAGATGCAGCTCGAAAGCGAGGCGGATGCGAACCGTTCGCTGTCAGAGCGCGAGCGTCTGGAACGTGAAGCACAGAAGGCGCGCGATGCGGCCGAGATCCAGCAGGCCGTCAATGGTCTCGCGACGGGCCTTGGCCGTCTGGCCGAAGGCGATCTCGCCTACCGCATCGACGACCCCTTCGCCGATCGCCTCGACAGTCTCCGGGCCGATTTCAACAACTCGGTCGCCAAGCTGCACGACACGCTCTGCGCCGTCG
>NZ_JTLA01000300.1:0-281 GCF_000799055.1 Ensifer sp. ZNC0028 | reverse complement strand
GAAGGCGAAGCGAGAAAAGCGCTGGAAGCCCAGCGCGACGCGCTTGGCCTTGCTGACCGGGTGGAAATGCCGGGCGTCACGCCGAAACCCGGCCTCTGGGTCGAAACCGCCGACCTCTTCGTCCTGTCATCCCGCTACGAAGGCTGGGGCATCGCCCTGCTCGAAGCCATGGCCGCAGGCCTCCCCGTCGTCTCGTTTGCCTGCGATTGGGGCCCGACCGACATGATCGCCCAAGGCGAAGACGGCATCCTCGTCGAAAACGGCAACATCGACGCCCTGGC